>JBDSAM010000464.1:0-6201 GCA_039922135.1 Blastocatellia bacterium | reverse complement strand
CGTCATCTTTCGAGCGCATCTTTTCGTCGTTGGCATAATCATCAATCGCGGTGACGACCGTGGCGACCTTTTCAGTACCATACGGCATGCGCATCTGTTCAAAGACAATCGTCATCGTTGCCTGTTTCTGCGGGCGTTTGGCCGCCTGCACCTGTGTCACGCGCCCGATGAATTCAGTGCCGCGCGGAATAGCAACGCGGCCATCGGCGGAACGCACCGGTTCATACAGCACAGCGGTTACTTCATCGCCGACTTCGCTGATCTTGGAACTAAGCTGGGTTTGCAAAGAGAGCTTGGCCGTTGCTCCCTGAGCAACGGTGATGTTGGCATTGTTCGCATTTGTCTCAGTGCTTTCCGGTTGGGAAGATTGGCCAGACTGAGTAGGCTGGGCAGGCTGGGCAGGCTGTGTAGTCTGGGCCTGCGCCACGATGCCCAGCGAAATCGCCATTGTTATCACCAAGGCGAGGGAATTGAGCTTCTTCATTGTTTACCTCCGAAATACTGCTTTTGAGATGTGGCGATAGCGCGCAATTTTGAGAGGGTTAATTTCGCTATCAATGCTTGCGTTGATCGCTGCGGCGGACTTCGTCAATCTCGAAATCGCGTGCGCGGCTGTGATCTGAACGGGACTCTTCCGCTTCGCTTGCACCTGTTGCCCGGCGGAGCAGACGCAAGGCCCCATCGCGGGATTTTTTGATCTCGCGCCGCCCGTCTTCAAACGAAATCTCAATCGCCGCGCCACCTTCCAGCAACCGCGTCACTTCGCCGTAAGAGATGCCTGAGCCGAAGGCGTACGAGATTTCGTCGCCGAGGCCGTAGTTTGTCATTTTTGATTTATTGGAAGCTACCATTTTGATTTTCCTCCGAAGGGATATTACCGAATCAGTGCTGCGAGCGGTAGCGAGTACCTTCCCTGAACATGACGACTCAAGGATAACCCGCTCGCTATCGCTCTTAGAACTGATTCATCTGAATGTTCGTAGCGCAGGGTCATCCAAGTGTGGAATCGCGTTGAATGAATCCAGCGAGATGCGCTCGCTGCCAAAAGTGAATTCAGTCAGCGAACAGTTCTTTACGCGCCAGTTCAGGTGCAGGGCTTGGTGAGCGGGCGCTTGCAGCACGGTTTGCACGATGTGGCCGATGACGCCGCCGGAAGTGAACACCACGATGCGGCGACCACTACCTTCAGCCTTCAGGATGCGGTTCAGCGCGCTTTGCACGCGTGAGCGAAACACCGTGGAAGATTCAACGCCTTCAATTTCCAGCCCGCTGCCGGACCAGGCGGAAACCACAACTTCAAACATTTTCTGAAAGTGGCGATTGCGGTCAGCCCCCTGTTTGTTCTGTTCATATGATGCCAGCAGACCGCGAAACTCCTCATCGCGTTGGGCCAGCGCCGGGATCAGCCTGTTGGTAATGCCGTCAGCGTCGTACTCATTTAATTCAGGCAGCGCTTGACGTTCCGGCCAGGTCTGTCCGGCTTCGGCAAAACATTGGCCAGCGATTTCAGCCGTGCGCCGCTGCCTGACCAGTGTGCCGTTGTACACTTCATCGAAGCTGACGCCTTGCCGCAGCCAATACTGGCCGAGCGCGCTGGCTTGTTGTTCGCCAATTTCAGAAAGCCGATCGGTTTCTTTTTCAAAAGGCCGTGCCTGGCCGTGTCTGACAATTGTTAGTGTTCCCATAGTTGCTTTGTTACACTGCGAATGGCTCCTGATTGATCTGCCGATAACGGTATTGAGTGTAGCCGAAACAGCCCGTCTTCAGAAAATATTGATTGCGTGCAATGCCAACAGAAAAGATTTATTCCGACTACGACCGTTTTGCATGGTTTTATAACCGCTACTGGGGGCCTGAATTCAGTAATCCCGCACTGGCAATCTACAACGTTCTGCTCTTTTCGCACATTCCCGAAGGCTGCCGCGTACTGGATTTGTGCTGCGGCACAGGTCAAATTTCGGCGGGATTGAGCGAGCGCGGGTATCAGGTCACGGGGCTTGACGGTTCAGAAGCGATGCTGAAATTTGCCCGCGAAAACGCGCCTGGTGTTCGCTTCATTCACGGCGATGCTCGCAACTTCGCCTTCACGGAACCCTTTCAATGCGTCCTGTCGGCCTTTGACAGTCTGAACCACGTGATGGAACTGGACGAACTGAAAGCAGTCTTTCGCAACGTGCATGACGTGATGGCGGATGACCAGAGCGTCTTTCTTTTTGACCTAAACCTTGAAGATGATTCCGAACTGGCGGGAAGTTCGATTGATATGGTCGAAGACGATCACGCCTGCATCGTGCGGGGCAGTTACGATCCGATGAAGAAGCTGAAGCAATACGAAGTGACCATGTTCCAATGGGAAGATGGGGAATGGCGGCGGTCGGATTTGACCTTGTACCAGCGGTATTACGACGTCGAAACAGTGCTGAGCGCGCTGGCCGAAGCTGGCTTCAGCCGCGTCCGCACGTATGACGCGCGCCGCGAATTCGGGTTCAACTTGAGTGATGGCAGAATGTTTTATTTAGCGAGGAGATGATCGGCACGGAACCGGGAGCGGTAGCGACTGGGTGGATTTGGCTGCCAAAGTCGAAGAACCCGGTCGCTACCGCTCCCGGTTCCGTACCACTTAAACCATTATGCTCCCCAATCACGATTCCATTCGCGCGCTGTTTCCAGGCGCAAGTGACAAAACATTTCTCGATGCTGCTTGCGTCAGCATCGCGCCCACTGTGGCGGTTGAAGCCATCGCAAAGTTCCTGAATGATGCGATGCTGTGTCCCCAACCTTCAGCGACGGCGCAGCACATTGCAATGGATGTGGCGCGCGAAACTGCTCGCACTGAAGCCGCGAAACTCATCAACGCTTCGACAGATGAAATTGCGATTGTCGAAAGCACAACCGTGGGGCTGAACGCGATAGCGGCGGCAATCCCGTTTGAAGACGGCGATAACGTAGTGATGTGCGATCTGGAATTCCTGCAGGTGGCAATTCCTTTCGATAATTTACAACGGTTCAAAAAGATCGAACTGCGCCCGGTTCATCATCGAAATGGAATCGTGACGGCGGATGATTTTGCGCGTGCATGTGATTCGCGAACGAAGGCCATCGTCGTTAGTTCAGTCCAGTGGTCGAACGGGTTGAAGCTTGATCTGGCGGCGCTCAGCGAAGTCGCGGCCAAACACAACGCCTGGCTGATAGTGGACGCGATTCAGCAACTGGGCGCGAGCGCAATTGATGTTTCAACGCTGGGAGTGGATGCGATTGTCTGCGGCGGGCACAAATGGCTGAACGCGCCGTTCGGCTGCGGGTTTCTCTACGTCAACAAAAAGCGATTGGGAGAAGTCGAGCCGGTGATGCGCGGCTATCTGACTTTGCAAGACCCGGAAGGTGGCTGGGGGCGGTATTTCTCCACGCCGGAGATTACGCCGTTTCGCGAATACGGCTATGTCAGCAATGCAAAGAAATTTGAAACTGGCGGCACGTCGAATTATCCCGGCGCGATCGGTTTGGGCGCGAGTCTCAAATTGATCAATGAAATTGGCACGTCGGCGATTGAAGATCATGTCCGCGAACTATCGCGAGAATTGATCGAAGGTTTGAAACGCGCAGGTGCTCGCATCATCACGCCGGAAGATGATGCGATGCGTGCGGGAATCGTGACATTCAGGATGTTTGACGAACCGGAGCGCGATCAACAACTCGCCGAATTCCTACTGCAAAACCGCATTTATGTTTCGACGCGCTATACGGCGGATGTCGGGGGCACGCGCGCCTCAGTGCATTTTTTCAATGACCGTCAGGACGTCGCCGCGCTGCTGGAGACGGTGGTGGGCGGGAGTTTTTAGGGACGGGATGGTGGAGGCAATCGCTCCCGCAATGGAGTTGAATATTTCCGATTGTTTTCCAATACGGTTGAGACCGGCAATATTGCAATCAATAACATCTGCAACATCTGCGTTTATTCTCTGCCCGCTTTTCTTCAGCAGGGCTACGTCGCAAGCGGAACGGCGGCTTGGTCGCTATTCAAACCATTGTCCGGACGGCACCGGCTAATCGTTAGCTGACCTCAGCGATATATTCTGAACAACTCATTTCCTCAGGAGGGATCGTGGAGCAAGAACTGCTACTGCCTGGAATCGAAGATGCAACCGCACAAAAAGAGATTGGCCTGGGAAAGTTCGTCAGCGTGGAGGTTAAAACGGCCCGCCTGGTGGACGGCGCTTCGCGCGCCACCAGTGCCATCCCGCCCACTCCATTGCCGGAAGATGTGGCGGAGGACGACATCGTCGAACTTGAGTTCGAGAAGGACGGCAAGAAGTGGAAGCAATGGACGACCGTTGAGGAGTTGCGCAAGACCGTTGAACAACAGCCTTCGCGCGACGGACGGTTCATCGTGCCTCGCACCTGGGCGTCGAAGGACGCCTCGCGTGGAGTGGGCGCAATTGCGCTCAAGGCGCTGAAAATCTTCGGCATTGACACGCAGGACCGGTTTGCGGAAAAGGGAGCGCATGTGCTGGCCGCAAAGATTGCCGACAAGTTCGAATCGGAGATCGAAAAGCAGGGCCATCCCTTCGG
Source organism: Blastocatellia bacterium (assembly GCA_039922135.1). GTDB lineage: Bacteria > Acidobacteriota > Blastocatellia > RBC074 > RBC074 > RBC074. Next base: position 1,632 of record JBDSAM010000464.1, on the reverse strand, counting down.
GCTTTATCGCTACAGCAATCCGGCCAGTATTGATGCCAAGGATTTCATCAGCAGCGCCAAACAACTCGGCGGCGCAGGGCCTTACCTGATCTTTATACACGGCACGGCTTCGAGCAGCATCGGCAGCTTCGGCAAACTCGCCGGCAAGGAGGTCTGGAAGCCGCTCCAACAGAAATACGGCGACCGCATCCTGGCTTTGGAACACCGCACATTCAGCGTTTCGCCCATTCAAAACGCGCTGGACCTGGCGAACTTGCTGCCGACAGGCGCGCGGTTGCACCTGGTTTCGCATTCGCGCGGCGGGCTGGTGGGCGACCTGATCTGTCTGGCGCAGGCCAGCTTCAACCAAAAGGATTTCGATCAGGATTTCGACAAACTGACAGCGGCTTTCCTGACAAAGAGCGGCGACGATAAAGAGATAAAGGCCGCCCGCGAAATGCAGCGCCAGGATTTGAAGAAACTGTGGGACACACTGCGTAAGAAAGAGATCAAGGTCGAGCGCTTTGTGCGCGTGGCCTCTCCCTCGCACGGCACCACACTGGCGTCGAAGCGGATGGATTATCTGGCTTCCGGTCTGCTGAACGCCGTAGGCCACATCCCGGTGATTGACGCCAACCCGGTGCTCGACATCGGGTACGACTGGCTGAAGTCGTTGCTGCTGACGCTGGTCAAGAAGAAGGCCGACCCGCGCGAACTGCCAGGCATTGAGGCGATGATCCCTGATTCGCCGCTGGTCCAATTCCTCAACCATACGGATCTGACGACCGAGGCAGATCTGGGCGTGATTGCCGGCGACATTGAAGTCGGCGACCTGAAACTTTCCATCCCCGCGCTGATTGGCAACGCTTTTTTCTGGGCGCAGAACGATCTGGTCGTCAACACCAAATCCATGAGCGAGGGCATCCGCCGCACCAAGGCGTATCGGTTCTTCGATCAGGGCGCGACCGTCTGTCATTTCAACTACTTTTTCAACGACGCGACGCGCGCGAAATTGGCCGAATGGCTGCTGCGCGAGGACGGTGAAATGGTCGAGAATTTCCGCGAGCTCCAGCGCGCCGAGGGATCTACTCGCGGGGGGGCGCAGACGGACGTTCATTGGCTGGAGCAGGAGGAGCCGCTCCCATTGCCCTACGATTTCCGGGTTTGCGTGCTGCACGGCGATTTGCGTTATGCCGCGCATCCGGTGGCCGTGGGGCATTACGACGGGGACGGCATTGTCAGCGCCGAGAAATATATTGACAGCCTGCTGGGCGAGCCTTTGTCGCGGCGGCAAGAGATGCGGCTCTATCCTGGCCCGATTGGCACCAGCGAAGTGATCCTGGCCGCACCCGGCAGCCCGATCAGAGGAACGCTGGTCATCGGGCTGGGAGAAGTGGGCGACATCAATGCGGAATCCGTGCGGCAAAGCGTTTTCTCCGCAGCTCTGCGCTTCGCGCTCGCGGTGTTGGAGCAATCTGCCAAGGGGAAGACGCCGCCAGCGAAGGGAAAACCCGTCTCCGCCGCGTTCAGTTCGCTGCTGATCGGCACCTATGGCGGCCACGCGCTGGCGATCAAGGAGTCCGTTGGGGCGATTATCCAAGGCGCGCTGCACGCCAATGAAATCCTGCGCGAGCGCGGGCTGAATGACCGCGT
>JBDSAM010000463.1:0-4172 GCA_039922135.1 Blastocatellia bacterium | reverse complement strand
GACGGTTCATCACTTGGTGTGTTTCTCCTGAAAAGAAATCGGCGCAGCTTTCTCGATTAAAACGAAAAAGCCGCGCCGGATTTCTAGCATTGATCGGCCAATGCCTCAACTCACTCTACTTCTTTTGAATCGCCGGTTTTATGATCTTCGATTTGAAATCTCAGGAATTCGTGGATTGCTTTGATTGCCTGGGGATTGGTTGTTGTAATGCGCACGCGCCCGCCACGTTCCAGCTCCTCGAATTGGTATTTGACCTCCGCCTTCAACTGCTTCATCGCGGGCACGCCCGGCGGCGTTTGCGAATGAATGAACATCGGCGCAGTGAAATCGCCTGCGGCAAATTTCCGGGCGATGTGGCTCAGGTGAGTGCGAATTTGATCGCGGCTGGCGGTGTCGTCAGCCGCATTGGCTTCGACTTCAATCACACCGCCGTCGGCTTTCAATCGGAAATGATGTGTCGTCTTTTCGTGTGAAAAGCCCATGGCCTGATCACCGCGTTGGTTGACGCCACCGTGGTGGCCGTCGTGATTTTGCGTTGTTGACGATTTTGCTTTGTCCGCAGCTTTGTCCTGATGTTGGGTGTGAGCAGATGTCTGCGCACTGGTGAGCGCGCTGGCAAGCGCCAGAATCGAAAAAGCGGTGAGTACGCGAACTGTGACTTTCATTAGTTGGTTCCTTTCTTGTTTAGCTTGTTTTTTTGAGAGTTCGGACGAAGTGGAGCGAGAGCCTGCGCGCGGGCGACGCCCGTTGCCGGCAACATTTCCAGCAGGCGCGCAGGTTCATCGCCTGAAGTTGAATCCAGCCGCCGATCCCAGTCTTTCAACAGCTTGCGTAATTCTCCGCGCATTGCGGTCAATTCGGCCAGCAGCGTTTCCACTTCATCCAGCTTCGCTGCCGCAAGCTGATGTACTTGGCGGCAAGGCGAGCCGCCGGCATCGCGAACTTTGAAAATGCGCGCCAGATCATCCAGCCTGAATCCGAACGCCAACGCATTCCGAATCATGCGCACACGATCTGCCGCGTGTTCTGGATATGCGCGATACCCGTTCGATTGCCGAAGCGGTTTGAGCAATCCTTTGCGTTCATAATGGCGCAGCGTATCGGCGCTGACGCCTGACAGGCGCGCCAAATCGCCAATTCTCAACGCGCCGGGTTTACTGTCTGAAGGATTCACAGGGCGGAGTATAAAGGCTGGAACCGGTTCCAGGGTCAAGCGGCAAATTGCCGAAAGCCTGTAACTGCCGGATAATGCCGCCCGTCTACATCAATGTTCGGACTCTTCGTCGCGCACCTGTCAGGCGTCAGCGCGATCACCACAGCAATTAGATTTAAAAGACAGATTTCAACAGGAGGTCAGTTTATGACTCGCTCGCTCTATTTCAGGCTGCGTAGCGCGGTTGCACATCTCACAATCTTCGGCTTACTGCTATTGCTCGTCGTCAACTTGGCATTGGCACAAGCCGGAAAGAGCAACGTATCGCAGGCGCAGGCCCCCCAACCGATTGACAAGGATTACACGGATTCCATCCTGAAGAACACGACTGAAAAGTTCTTCCTGACCGAATTTGTGGATCACTTGCCCGCTTCGGACAAAGTGCCGACACCGGCCAAAGTTCTGGGCTATCCGGTGGGCACGCCGAACAAGCTGACTTACACGAAAGATCAATATCGTTATTATCGGGAACTGGAGAAGGCCACGCCGCGCGTCAAGGTTTTCAGTGCGCCGGAAAAGAGCGAGCTTGGGCGCGAACAGTTGCTGGTCGCGGTCGGCGATGAGTCCAGCATTGCCAATCTGGCGAAGTACAAAGACATCACCGCTAAACTGGCCGACCCGCGCAGTACGAATGACGCTGAAGCCGCGAGGCTGATCGCCGATGGCAAGCTGATCTACTGGGCCTCAGGTTCGATCCATTCAACCGAAACCGGCAGCCCCGAAATGCTGATGGAGATGGCTTACCGGCTGGCCGTCGAAGAGACGCCGTTCATTCAGGCCATTCGCAAAAACGTCATCGTCCTGATTACACCGACGCTGGAAGTGGACGGGCGCGACATGATGGTTGACCTGTACAACTGGCGAAAGGCGAACGATGGTAAACGCGCGCCGGGCCTGCTGTACTGGGGCAAATACGTCGCGCATGACAACAACCGCGATTCGCTGGGGATGGCCCTGGCATTGACGCGCAATCAAATGGCGTCGTTTCTGGAATACCATCCGACCATTCTGCACGACCTGCACGAATCGCAATCGTTCCTTTACACATCGACCGGCACTGGCCCCTACAACGCTTGGCTTGATCCGATTGTGATTGATGAATGGCAGGCGCTGGCCCATCACGAAGTCGAAGAGATGACTAAGCGCGGCGTGCCAGGCGTCTGGACGCATGGTTTTTACGACGGCTGGGCACCAAACTATATGTTTTACGTGGCCAACGGCCACAACTCGATTGGCCGGTTTTACGAAACGCAAGGCAACGGCGGCGCCGACACGCGGATGCTGACCGTCACCGGCCAGGCCACGCGCGAATGGTACAGGCCCAATCCGCCGCTCACCAGAGTGAACTGGTCCATCCGCAACAACATCAACCTGCAACAGAGCGCGATTCTGTTGGCGATGAATTACGCTTCGAATAACAAGGATCGCTTCCTGAACAACTTTTATCTGAAGAGCAAGCGCTCCGTCGCCAAAGCCAGAACCGAAGGCCCGGCAGCGTGGGTGCTGCCCGGCGACGACGCGCGCCCGAACGAAGCAGCGGATTTGGTCAACCTGCTGCGGATGCAGGGTTGCGAAGTTCACAAGGCTGACCGCGAGATTGAAACCAAAGAAGGCAAGTTCCCGGCGGGCAGTTACGTCGTGCGGATGGATCAACCCTATTCGCGGATGGCCGATATGCTGCTCGATACTCAGTATTACAACGTCAACGACCCTCGCCCCTACGACGACACAGGCTGGACGCTGGGGCCGTTACGCAACGTGAAGACGGTGCGAGTCAAAGACGAAAAAGTTCTGGATGCGCCGATGACGATGCTCAATGCCGCGGCTAAGGTGACGGGCAAAATTGAGGGCACGGCCAAAGCCGCCTACGTCATCAACCACAACGCCGAAAACGTGCTGACTCAACTGCGCTTTCGCCTGAAAGACGTGAAGATCGCGGCGGCGGAAGACACTTTCAAAGTCGGCGAGCGGAGCTTCAACGCCGGTTCGTTCATCATCAAGTCCGAAGGCAATCCGTCGGGCTTGGCTTCGCGTTTGTCAAAGGAAGTGACCGCGTTGGGCATCACGGCTTACGCGGTAGACAAAGCACCGGAAGTGGCCAGCCACGCGCTCAGCGTGCCCCGCATTGCGCTCGTTCATACCTGGACGAACACGCAGAACGAGGGCTGGTATCGCATCGAGCTTGACCGGCTGGGCATTCCCTACGATTACATCTCGGATCAAGCGTTGGGCAAGACGGCGAATCTGCGCGACAAATGGGATGTGATTATCTGGGGGCCTGTAGGCGGCAGCGCCCAATCGCTGGTGCGCGGCGTGCCCAAACGCAGCGACACCGAAGCGCCGATTCCGTGGCAGAAGTCAGATCTGACGCCGAATATGGGCCAATCGCCCGACACCACCGCCGATATGCGCGGCGGGATGGGCATCACGGGCGTGGCGAACTTGCAGAAGTTCATCGAAGGCGGCGGGCTGTTCGTGACCATCGGCGGGAACGCTTCAATCCCGATTGATTTCGGAATTACGGAAGGCGTTTCGATTCAGGATGCGCGCACATTGAACGCGCGCGGTTCGGTCTTCAATGCGACATTCGCCGACCGCAAGAGTCCGATTGCTTATGGCTACGATGAAAAGCTGGGCGTTTATTTCAGTCAAGCGCCCTTGCTTCAAGTCAGCGGGCTTGGCGGGTTGGGCGGCTTCGGTGGCGGCGGCGGTGGAGGCAGAGGCGGCGCGCCTGGTCAATCGCAGGATCGCCCGAGCGGTCGCGGCAGCTTGAGCGACCCTGATGTCATTCAGGGCCGCAAACCCATCACCGTGGCTCCTGCGCCTCCGACTGAAGACGGCGTTCCGGCTGAATTCGCCGAACTCTTGCGCGGCCAGATGCCCGCGCCCGAACAGCGCCCGCGCGTTGTGCTGCGCTTTGCGCCGGAGAAGGAGTTGCTCATCAGCGGCATGCTGGCAG
>JBDSAM010000462.1:0-8213 GCA_039922135.1 Blastocatellia bacterium | reverse complement strand
ACGGTCTTCTGATAGCTGCGCACATAAGCGCCGATGGAAAAGACGAATGACAATCCGATCATCAACGCGCCTACTGTCGCCGACGTGCGGCGCGGTGATTGGATCATCGCATCCACGGCTAGCACTCCTTCTGAACCGAACAAGCGATCCATCAACGGACGAATCGCGCGCGCCGTCCATTCCGCCAGCTTTGGCAGCAACAGTACCAGTCCACCGATCATCAACGCTGAATAACCGAACTGAAAATTCAAGCCCACGCTGGACGACCCGAAGCGCACCAACAGCAATCCGGCGGCCACCATCGCCAAACCAATCAGCATTCGCGTACGACCCAGCACATCTTCGCGCTGCCGTGTTTCGATGTTGTGCAGCGCTAGAATCGGATTAAGCCGCGAAGCCGCGCGCGATGGCAACCAAGCGCCAATCACCGAAGTCACCACCCCCAGCGCGAACGAAGTCAATGCATAATCCCAACGAAAGACCGGTGGCTGTTGCGTCGAGGCGTAACCGAAAAGCTGCGCGGCGATTTTGCTCATCATTCGCTCAGCGCCAATCGCCAGAACGAAACCCAGCCCAATGCCAATCGCGCTGCCAACAATTCCCATCAATACCGATTCGGCCAGAAACATCCGCTGCACGTTGGGCCGTTCAACGCCCAGCGCGCGCAGAATGCCGATCTCTTTCCAACGCTGATTCACTGAGATGCTGAACGTGTTGAAAATAATGAAGACGCCGACCAATAAAGCAATAAAGCTGGCGACGGTCATCCCAATGCGCATCACGGCCACGGCATTTTCAATCCCCTGACCGCGCGAAGCCGGCCTGGTGATTTCCAGTCCCGCGGGCAGGCGTTCTTTCAACCGCTGCTGCAACTCGGCTACCGTCACATCCGGTTCGTTCATCAGGTCAATATGGTCAATGTTGCGCCCGCGATTGAAAACGAATTGCGCGTTGAACACGTCCATCACCGCAATCTGTCCGCCGAAGATTTCACCGATGCCTGCCGGTTTGAAGATGCCGCGCACGATGAAATCCTTTTTGCCCTGCGACGTGTATAGCGGCAGCTTGTCGCCGTCTTTCAGATTGTGTTTGTCGGCAAAGGTGCGCGCGACCAGAATCGAATCCGGCGCGGCCAGCGCCACCAGCGGGTCTGCGATCTCGCTGCCTTCTTCGTCGAACTGGTATTCGCGCAATTCGCGATCGCCCAGCATATCCACTCCGACAATCAGCAGACTGCTTTCGTCGTCAAAGGCGGTATTAGCCAGCACTTCAATGACAGGCTGCGCGACGTGAACGCCTGGCGTATCTTTGACCGTCTCCCAGATCGCTTCGGGGAAGCCACCCTCGTTGCCGACGACTTGCAGCGTAGCCTTGCCCGCCATTTTTTCGATGGTCGTTGTCAGGGAACTCAGCAGCGTCACGTTGGCTGTGCGCACGGCAAAAAAAACCGCCACGCCCAGTGCAATTCCGATCAGCGTCAATGCGGTTCGCAACCTGTGCTGCCTCCATTGCTTCCACGTCACATACGCGAGCATTGAAAACATTACTTCGCCTCCACTGCCAGTAGTTCTTTGTGGGCCTTGACGGCTGTGGCGCTGACCACTTTGCCGTCGCGCAGGCGAATGATGCGGTCGCAGTGCCGTGCAGCTTCTTCGTTGTGCGTGACCATCAGGATTGTCGTGTTGAACTCGGCGTGAAGTTCGTCCATCAAGCCTAAAATCTCTTCGCCTGTGGTCGAATCCAGATTGCCCGTTGGTTCGTCCGCCAACAGCACCGGCGGTTCAAAGATCAGTGCGCGAGCAATGGCAATGCGCTGGCGCTCACCGCCGGACACTTCGTCAGGGCGATGAGTTGTGCGTCCGCTCAATCCAACTTTTTCCAGCATTCGATTCGCGCGCTGCTCTGCCTGTTTTCGGGCGAGGCCTTGCAGCCTTAGCGGCAGCGAGACGTTTTCGGTCGCCGTCAGTGTTGGCAGCAGGTTGAAGGTCTGAAAAACCATCCCGATCTTTTCGCGCCGCAACCGTGTTCGCGCATCGTCGTCCAACCGGGCAATATCTACGCCGTCAATCCTGATCGCTCCGGCAGTCGGTTCGTCCAGCCCACAGACCAAATTCAACAGCGTGGATTTGCCAGAACCCGACGGCCCCATTACCGCCACGCGTTCGCCACGCGCAATCTGCAAACTGACCGCGTTCAGCGCATAAACGGTCTTTCCCTCACCATAACTGCGCGTCACATTTTCCAGTTGAATCATCAATATTCCTCACCACCACGAGATAAGTTTCACAAAGCTTTGCGGATAGGCCGTACTAAAGCGTAAAAATTCTGCCCGGCTGCTGCCAGCCAGTCTATCGGTCTATGAATTGTGCAGAGTGAAATGACGCAGCGGATTGTAGAGTTTGCTTCACGGTTTCTCAAAACAAGAGTTGAGCAAGTGGTCTGGGGATTTTCCTCCGTCGGTCTCATTGTTCTGAATTCTGTGACGATTTTTCAGAAGCTAACGTCTTAGTACCCGAAGCAAGGGGTTTCAGCGGACGCTCGCCTTGAAAATCCCTTTGCTGTAAACCCCCCTTCTATTCGAAGACCACAAATCAAGGAGAGTTCTCAATGAAGAAAAGAGTTTTGTTTCTATCGGTATGTTTTGTGTTTGCTACGTTGACGCTGGCCTGGGCGGCGGACGTTACAGGCAAATGGACGGCGCAGGTTCCCGGCCGAGGCGGTCAAACCCGCGAGACCACGTTCAACCTCAAAGCCGAAGGTGCCAAGCTGACCGGCACTGTTTCGGGAATGCAGGGCGACGTCCCGATCACTGACGGCAAGATTGACGGAGACAACATCTCCTTCGTCACCGTCGTGAAGTTTAACGACAACGAATTCAAGCTGACTTACAAAGGCAAGGTCACCGGCGACGAGATCAAGTTCACGCGCGCCCGCGAAGGCGGCGACCAACCCCCAGCGGAATTCACCGCCAAACGGGCAAAGTAAGTAAATACACGGCAGGAATTCGCTGCCAAGAAAGCAAAGTAAGTAAATACTGGCCAGACAGCCGCCAACTGTCTGGCCTTTTTTGTCAGAGCCTGCGCAGCAAGGTACCGTTGGCGATTCGGTAGCACAAACTCTTCGATCAGGTTCCGTCCGGCGCGATGGTAGTGATATTCTGACCACCACGATTCAAGATTCAGTCGCTAAAACCTGGCTGGCGAATGACGGTTGCTCATTTACGACATTGCAATAGGAGGGATTTATGCTTGAAACAATAGATATTCAGATCGAAAGAGAGTTAGGCAAAGAATCACAGAAGAAGTTTACCTCAGCGGATTATGAGCGCGGGTTGCAAGCTCTTCAGCAGTTGCAGTATTTGAGAGAAGGGCTACCCACGGTTGATGCCGTGGCGATCATTCGGGAAATGCGTGACGCTGGCGGCAGGAGCTTGGGTGAAGGTGAGGGCGACGAATGATCGTTGTTGATGCGAATTTGATGATTACGATGGTCAGCGGTGACGTTCGTGGAAACCTTGTCCTGCAAAAGTTCAATGAATGGCTGGGCCGACAAATTGAATTGCACGCCCCAGGACTGGCACAGTATGAAGTTGCCAACGATATCGCACGCTTGGTTGCCACTGGAAAAATCACAGCGGACAAAATTACTGGCTTGTGCCATCAAATCGAGTTGCTGCCTGTTAGCTACCACAAACTAACGAACGCCAGCCGAGCAGTTGAAATTGCCATTACACTGAAAAGGCAAAACGCCTACGATGCCTCTTATCTGGCTTTGGCTGAATCGTTGGGCGCTGAGTTGTGGACGCTGGACGGGCCGCTTTATCGAAATGCTTCGCTACAAGGCTTTCCGGTGAAGCTGCTTTCGCAATAAACACATAAAAAGGAACACTTCATGAGCAAACAGAACTCATCTGGCATCCCGCTGCGCACTCTAGGGCGCACGGGAATTGACGTGACGGCTATAGGGCTTGGCGGCTATCACCTGGGAATGATCAAGGACGATGACGAAGCCATACGGCTGGTGCATGAATCCATTGATGCAGGCATCACCTTCATGGACAACGCCTGGGAATACCATGACGGGCGCAGTGAAGAGCTGATGGGCAAGGCGATCCGAGACCGTCGCGACGAAGTCTTTGTGATGACCAAGGTCTGTACGCACGGGCGCAACCGGCACGAAGCGATGCGGCAGTTGGAAGATTCGCTGCGCCGATTGCAGACAGACCACATTGATCTGTGGCAGGTTCACGAAGTGGTTTTCGAAAACGAACCGGAATTACACTTCGCGGCGGGCGGCGTAATCGAAGCGCTGAAACAAGCGCAGCAGGAAGGCAAGGTTCGATTCGTCGGGTTCACGGGCCACAAAAGCGCGGAGATTCATTTAAGGATGCTGGCGTACGAATATCCCTTCGATACTTGCCAACTGCCGCTGAACGCGCTTGACGGGACATTCCGCAGCTTTGAACAAAAAGTTTTGCCCGAACTGGAACGGCAGGGAATTGCCGCCATCGGAATGAAGAGCATAGGCGGCGGCGGCGATATGGTACGTGCTGGTGTGGTGACTGCCGAAGAGGCGCTGCGGTATGCGATGAGCCTGCCCGTGGCGACGGTCGTCAGCGGTATTGATTCATCAGCAATCTTGCAACAGAACCTGAAGGTCGCGCGCGATTTCAAACCAATGACAGCAGATGAAATGCAGGCGCTGCGGATGCGATGCGCCACGGCAGCGGGCGATGGGCGTTATGAACTGTACAAGACTACGGCCAAGCACGAAGGGCCTATTGGCAGAGCGCAACACGGATTTCCGCCTCCTGAAGAGCTGAAGGACTGAAACCGAAAGGCCAAAAGAGAAGATGAACCCCAACGATTGGATCATAGTCGCGGTCGCCTTTTCGATCTTCGCGGTGTGCATCAACGCGGAGCGCTGGTATTGGCACAGGCGCGGTATTCGTAAGTATGAGCGCGGGGATTCGCTGGCAAACTACGCGCTGGTGGCGATGCAGTTTGTGGCTGGTGTCGTGGGCAAAGCGCTGTTCATTGTTGTGGCGCTGGATTGGATTCAGGCGCACGGGTTGCGGGCTGTGCCAGATGCCTGGTGGGCAGGCGTGATTCTGTTTCTGGGCGTCGACCTTGGCTATTACTGGTTTCACCGGCTGAGCCATCGAGTGCGCTTTTTGTGGGCGATTCACGAATCACATCATTCGTCAGAGTTGATGAACCTTTCGACGGCGTTGCGCCAGCCGCCGCTGGAACCGTGGTTCGACTGGCCATTTTTCATCGTGCTGGCGTGGGTGGGATTTTCTTCGCACGCGATTCTGGTCATGTACGCCTTCAATCTGTTCTATCAATTTTTCATTCACACCGAAGTTGTGGACAAGCTGCCACGCTGGCTGGAAGCAATTCTGAACACACCGTCGCATCATCGCGTGCATCACGGCACCAATCCTGAATACATTGATCGAAACTATGGCGGCGTGCTGATTCTGTGGGACAAGGTATTCCGTTCATTTGAGCCTGAAGTTGCGCCTGTCAAATATGGCGTGCTGCATCCGGTCACGTCGCGCAATCCGATTTTTATCGCATTCCATTTGTGGGGACATATTGTCAGCGACGTGCTGACGCCATCATCATTGGCCACAAAGTTGAAGCTAATTTTTGCGCCGCCAGGATGGGCGGATGAACAACGCAGCAGATACGCTGCCCCCCCTGATAAATCCTGAAATCTGAAAGAGGATCATCTTATGGCAGAACCCCGTGATGGATGGGCAAAGCTGGATATTCTGGCCAAGGTGTTGACGCCAGTCATCATTTTCGGCTTAGGAACTTGGTACAACGTGAACCAGGGCAAACAGGCAGAAGCGCAGAAGGTTTCCGACCGGATTGTGTCGCTGGTCAAAAGTCTGAGCAGTGACAAAGTGCAGGAGCGCAAGGCGGCGTTGGCTTTAATTCAATATGAGAAGTCAAAACATCCGAACGACGTGCCGGACGAATTGATCGCGATTGCGCTGCCGGTCTTGATCGAAACTGCCAGGAACGATCCCAATCCCGAAGTCGCGCAGGAAGCCAACCAGATCGCCAAGGACGTTTCGCAGAGTGCTGATAAGACACTGGCCGCTAGCGTACAGCGCCAAGTGGATACGATTCAGCCTCGCGTTTACGTACACATTCGCAATGAAAACCAGCGCGGCCCGGCAAAGCAGATTGAACAGAAACTGGAAGCAATAGGATTCAACGTTCCGGGAATTCAGCGGTTGGATGCTGCACCATCCAACACAGAGATGAGATACTTTCGGCAGGACGATAAACAGGACGCTGAAAAGATGATCAGTCTTCTGCAAGAGCAGGGCGTGATAGACGCCCAAGCAAAATATGTGCCTGGCAACGAAAATTCGCGCGCGATGAGGCCGAAGCATTTCGAACTGTGGTTCAGCGCAAATTCGTTACGCCCGAGCGCGGAGGCTACTTCGCAACAGCAAGCCCGGTAAGCTTCAGGCGCGAGCTATAGCCTTTCGTCGTAGTGAGAGCAAATGTTATTGAGCGGCGGCAGTGATCGCCGTTCGTTATTTTCCAAATTGAGGATCAACAATGTCAACAGAACAAAATCCGAAAACTGCACAGATCGGCCTGATCGGCCTGGCTGTGATGGGCGAAAACCTGGCGATGAATATCGCACGCAACGGCTATCCAATTGCCGTCTACAACCGCGACCCGAAGAAGGTGGACAACTTCATGGCGCGGGCCGCGGGGATGCCTGTCATCGGCACCAAATCGCCTGAAGAGTTCATCAGCAAGCTTGAACGCCCGCGCAAAGTCATTCTGCTGGTCAAAGCTGGTGACCCTGTGGACTGGACGATTGAGCAGATCAAACCCTTTTTGGAAAAGGGCGACATCATCATTGACGGCGGCAACTCCTACTTCAAAGACACCGAACGCCGCGAAAAAGCGTTGAAAGCCGAGGGGCTGAACTTCATCGGCTCCGGCGTGTCAGGCGGCGAGAAGGGCGCATTGTGGGGGCCGAGCCTGATGCCGGGCGGTGACAAGGATGCGTACGAACACGTCCGTCCCATCTGGGAAGCCATCGCGGCGAAGACCGAAGACGGGGCGTGCGTCACCTACATCGGGCCGGGCGGAGCAGGGCATTTCGTCAAGATGGTTCACAACGGTATCGAGTACGGCGATATGCAGTTGATCGCCGAAGCCTACGATCTGATGCGCAACCTGCTGGGGATGGAAGCAGCAGAGATGGCCGACGTGTTCGACGAATGGAATCGCGGCGATCTGGAATCTTTCCTGATCGAAATCACCACCCAGATTCTACGCGTTAAAGATGAGGAGACGGGCCAGCCTCTGGTCAATCTGATTCTGGACAAAGCCGGGCAAAAGGGCACAGGCAAATGGACCAGCGCGATTGCCCTGGATTTGGGTGTCGTCATTCCGACGATTGATGCCTCAATCGTTGCGCGCACAATGTCTTCGCAGAAAGACGAACGAGTTGAAGCCAGCAAACAGATCAATGTCCCCGCTGCCGCGAAATTCACTGGCGACAAGAAAGCGATGATCACGGCAATTCACGACGCGCTGTACGCGTCAAAGATTTGTTCATACGCACAAGGGTTGAACCTGATCCGCGAAGCGTCAGCGCAGTGGAACTGGAACATCAATCTGGGCGAAGTCTCCCGCATCTGGAAAGCCGGCTGCATCATCCGCGCGCAGTTCCTGGATCGCATCAAACAGGCGTATCAACGTCGTGCTGACCTGCCGAACCTGCTGCTTGATCCCGACTTCAAGGTGTGGGTTGAAGCGTCGCAGGCCAACTGGCGTTTGGCCGTGACGACGGCGATGCAACAGGGCGTGCCGGTGCTGGCAATGGCCGCCAGCCTGAGCTACTTCGATATGTACCGCGCCGCCAATCTGCCATTGAATCTAACGCAAGGCCAACGCGACTTCTTCGGTTCGCACACCTATGCGCGCACGGACAAGCCGGAACTGGGAATGGTTCATACAGAGTGGGAAGAGCTTCTGGAGAAGCAGACGAGGAAGTAGAGTCACAGATCAATGAGATCTGAAACAACGGGGACAGGATGATTGGCCAAATCGCCCTGTCCTCGTTTTATCTACGCCAGCCTTAGCCAGCGAGGACTGCGCTGAAAAGCTTTACGGCGCGAAGTAACCCGACAGGTCAATCACCAGATCGGTCGTCGCTAATAAGAACAT
>JBDSAM010000461.1:0-3193 GCA_039922135.1 Blastocatellia bacterium | reverse complement strand
TTTGGAAAGAAGGCCGCATCAAATGGGCATTTCTGCTGATCGCCGTGGTCTTCGGTTATACAACAGTCACCAACATCATCGAACGCCCCGAAGGCATCAAGATCGCATCGCTCTTCATTCTTGGCATCGTCGGCGTGTCGTTCATTTCGCGCGCGCTGCGCTCCACGGAATTGCGCGTGGACGGCGTGGAATTGAACGATGCTGCACGCGAGTTTATCGAAGAGGCCAAGCGCGGTACGATCCGCATCATCGCCAATCGCCCGGACGCGGGCAACGTGGACGAGTATCGTTTGAAGGAGAAGCAGGAGCGCTGGAACAACCACATCCCGGTGGACGAGCCAGTGCTGTTTTTCGAGATCCGGCCGGGCGATACTTCGGAATTCTCCGGCATGCTAAAAGTACGCGGCGTGCAGATCGGCAATTACAAAATCCTGCGCACCCAAAGTGCGTCGGTGCCGAACGCCATCGCCGCCTTTTTGCTGCACACTCGCAATGAGACCGGGCAGATTCCGCATGTCTACTTCGGCTGGACGGAAGGGAATCCACTGGCCTACGTGCTGAAATTCATCTTCTTCGGTGAAGGCGACACCGCTCCGGTAACGCACGAAATCCTGCGGCAGGCCGAACCTGATCCATCGCGCCGCCCGGCCGTTCACGTTGGCGGCTAACGTCCGCGGAGAGGAGTTGTATGGCAAAGCATCTAATCGGCATTGATGATTTCGTCACCCGGATTCGCTCGTTCGAAGCGGGGCTGATTACGCGCGACAGCGTACTGGAATATTGCGATAGCGTGCAGATCAGCGATGCCTCGCTTGCTCCGTATGTGTTCTTTGACGACAAGTGCTACACGCGAAATATGATCTACCGCGATGACCTGTTCGAGGTCATGACCATATGCTGGCAGCCCGGACAGAAGACCGCCGTTCACACGCATAATGGCCAACTCTGCTGGATGATTCCGCAGCGCGGCAATCTGGGGATGGTGGATTACAAATGGCTCGGCTGCGATCATCCCGAACATCAGAACGTTGTTGGCCTGGATTGCCTGGCCGGCTCGGATCACACCAAGATTGAAGTCGTGCGCGAAGTGGAAGCCTGCGCCGGTGGAACAGTAATGACGGCTGATAAATTGCAGACGATTCACCGGCTTTATAACCATGATGAGCCTGCCGTCAGCCTTCATATCTATTCGCGCCCGATTGATTCCTGCGTGGCGTTCGATATGGGAAAACAGCATTGTTACCGGCGCGAATTGGCTTACTTCAGCAAGTACGGTGCGCTTGAGCCGAAGCCGGAGGTCGCGCCTCTGCCAAAACCCAGTCTGGTAACCATTACACCGCGGTAAGCCTTTTTTCGCGGTTGCCAAACCAAAGATCAGCCGCTAAGATTTCCGCTTCGCAAATGACCGACAAAGACGGCTATGAAGACGATCCCGGCCTGCAAAGGCGGTTTCAGCGCAATACATACATTTTTACTTTGCTTGCGTTGATCGTCGGGTTTGCGTGGTCGGGGTGGAAAATGGCGCTGGGGGTACTGCTCGGCGCGGGGTTGAGCCTGTTTAACAAGCGGTGGTTGGAAGGCAGCCTGCGCGCAATGCTCAATCACGCCGTTGCCAAAGAGACGGGCCGCGTTCCTCCCTTTACCGTCTTCAAATTCATTTTGCGTTATTTGGTCGTTGGCCTGGTGATTGGCGTGGCGGTTTGGATGGGCTGGTTTCATCCACTAGGCATCGGCATCGGTTTTGCAGCCTTTGTTGGCGGGGTCATGATCGAAACAGGCTATCAGCTTTATCTAGCCTATAAATCTAATCCAAATACATCGCGGGAATAATCGCATTTATGTTTCTATTCAACATTCTGCAAGAACACGGGCAACAGGCAGCACAGCACGGCGTCGAGGCGGCAGGCCACGCGGCAGCAGCCGAACATGCCGAGCATGTGCCGTTTATCGTCGAGAAGTTGAACCATTCGGCAATTGGCGAGGCCGTTTTCAATCTGCAATCGTCAATTATGCCGCCGATCTACAAAGCGCTGAAAATCTTCGGGCCGCAGTGGCCGGGCGAGGGCAAGGATTTCCACGCCTATCTGGCCGAAGGTAATCTGCCGATCCCGACGCAGATCGTCATGTTCTTCACTGTGATGTTGATCGCAGTCGTGGTGTTGTGGCTGTTGCGCGGCAAGCTTTCGACCGAATCGCCGACCACGCGCCAGCAGACGTTTGAAGTCGGGGTCGAAGCCATTCGCACCTTTCTGAACGATTTGGTCGGTCCAGGAGCGATGAAGCACTTTCCGGTGGTGGCTACGTTTGCGGTACTGATTCTGTTGTCGAACCTGATCGGAATGCTGCCGGACTTCGTTTCGCCGACTGCCAATTTCAATGTCACGCTGGCGTTGGCGCTGACTTCATTCCTTTATTACAACTACGTTGGCATTCGCGAAAACGGGTTGGTCGGCCATTTCAAGCATTTGATGGGGCCGGTCTGGTGGCTGGCCTTCCTGATGTTCCCAATTGAAATCATCAGTAACCTGGCGCGCATTCTTTCTTTGAGCGTCCGCCTGTTTGGCAACATCTACGGCGAAGAACAGGTCAGCGGCGCAATCGCTGGGATGGTGCAATGGGTGGTGCCGGTGCTGTTGATGCCGCTGGGATTGATGACCTTCGTCCTGCAAACGTTCGTCTTCATCGTCCTTTCGATGGTTTATCTGGGCGAAGTCTCGCATCACTCAGACGAACACGATGAGCATTTCGGCTCGGTGCAGGGGCACGGGCATAATCAAGAAGCGGTCACTGCACACTAAAAGTTTTACTGGCAGGCCGGGCGGTCTGCTTTTCTTTCGGATGCAGCAGTTGGTGCTGACTGAAAGCGGTTTCAGATAACAGGAAGCGAAAACGTTCGTGTGGCGCTTGCAATCCCCCAGGATATGCAATGCAGACCCGGCGTCGCATTCATCCCGAAGCCGCCAAAGACAAAGCCGGCCACGCGCATCCAACATTGCGACTGCAGCATTATTGCAATCCAGATTTCATACGGGCTTTTCATTTATCTCGATTGTGCCGATGCTGCGGGTCGAAAACCAAACAACTTCGAAGAGGAGAAAAACAATGACTCGTAATTTGTTTCGTGTGATGGTCAGTCTGGCGACGGTGGTCTTTATGGCGATTTCAGCTTTTGCGCAAGCGCCGGGCGCGAGCG
>JBDSAM010000460.1:0-2953 GCA_039922135.1 Blastocatellia bacterium | reverse complement strand
CAAAGCAACCCAGTCGCTACCGCTCCCGGTTCCGTACCAAACATCAAACAACAAAAGGAAACATTGAAGAATGGCTGTTGACATACAGGTAATCCGCGACGAGGCGTTATTGGATAAATTGACTGCGGCGCGCGAACAGATATTGCGCGAAATTCGCAAGGCGGTGCTGGGTCAGGACGAAGCGGTTGAACAAGTCCTGTTATCGCTCTTTGTTGGCGGACATTCGATCCTGACCGGCGTGCCCGGCCTGGCAAAAACGCTGCTGGTTAAAACCATCGCCAACGTACTCGATCTTTCGTTCAAGCGAATTCAATTCACCCCTGATCTGATGCCCGCCGATATTACGGGCACTGAAATCATCGAAGAAAACCGTGCCACCGGCCACCGCCAAATGCAATTCATCCATGGCCCTGTCTTTGCCAACATGATTCTGGCTGACGAAATCAACCGTACGCCACCGAAGACCCAGGCTGCGCTGCTGGAAGCAATGCAGGAAGGCAACGTCACCGTGCAGGGAGAAACCTATGTGTTGCCGAAACCGTTTTTTGTACTGGCCACGCAAAACCCCATCGAAATGGAAGGAACCTATCCGCTGCCCGAGGCGCAACTCGATCGGTTTATGTTCAACGTGCGAATGGGCTACCTGCCGGAAGAAGATGAAATTGCCGTCGTCAAACTGACCACGTCACCGCAGAATGTGAAATTTGAACGGATGATGTCTGCGGATGAAATCATCGCGTTTCAACAATTGGTGCGAAAAGTTCCGGCGGCGGACTCCGTCACGCGCTACGCCGTCAACATCGTCCACACCAGCCGCCCTAATACTGAAAAAGCTCCGGATTTCGTCAATCGCTGGCTGACCTGGGGCGGCTCAATTCGCGCTTCGCAGTTTTTAGTGCTGGCCGGCAAAGCACGTGCGATCTTCCACGGACGTTACAACGTTTCGTGCGAAGACATTCGCGCTGTTGCTCTGCCCGTACTGCGCCATCGCCTGCTGACCAACTTCCAGGCTGAATCAGAACGGGTAGATTCAGACCAAATCATCAAGAAGCTGATTGAAACCGTGCCCGAACCAAAATCGGGATTAAACTAATACGATGTGGTGGAAATCGAATAACACAGCGAAGAATGGCGAAGCATCAGCATCCCAAGCTGCATCTTCGCCGACTTCAGTAAGATTTTTGTTGCCGGACGTGCTGGCGCGTATTACCTCCCTTGAGTTACTGGCGCGCACCGTCGTTGAAGGCTTTATTTCCGGCCTGCATCGTTCGCCCTTCACGGGCTTTTCAACGGAGTTTGCGGAATATCGCCAGTACATGCCTGGCGACGATTTACGTTATCTGGACTGGAAGCTGCTTGGTCGTACTGATCGCTACTACATCAAAAAATATCGCGCCGATACCAATTCGCAGTGCCATATCCTGATTGATGCCAGCGCTTCTATGCGCTACACCACCGGTGAAATCACTAAGCTGCAATACGCGCAGTTTCTGGGTTCGTCGCTGGCCTATCTGGCAAATAAGCAACAGGACGCCGTTGGCTTGATCGCCTTCGACGAAAAAGTCCGCACGCACGTGCCAGCGCTGAGTCGGACAGGCCATATGCGAACGATCTTCGGGCGGATGGGAGAGTTGGAACCTGGACGCGAAACGAAGCTGTCTTCAATGTTGCACGAAGCTGCCGAACGCATTACGCGGCGAGGCATCGTGGTGGTGCTATCTGACTTTTATGATGAACCGGACGCAATCATAGAAGCTTTGCAGCATCTGCGCTTCAAGGGCAACGACGTTATTGTCTTTCAGCTTCTGGACAAAAACGAACTGGACTTTGATTTCACTGAACCCGTCTTGCTGGAAGACGCCGAGACCAATGAGCAGCTTCACGTGCTGCCCGACATTCTGGGCGACGGATACCGCTCGACGATCCGCCAGCACGTCGAAGCCGTGCGCGATGGCTGCGCGCGAAACAAGATTGATTACGAGATGCTGACAACGGATAAGCCGCTGGATTACGCCCTGTTTTCCTATTTAGGAAAACGAGCAAAGCAATAAGCAAATGTCTTTTCTGAATCCATTATTTTTATTAGGTTTGATGGCTGTGGCTGCGCCGATCATTGTGCATCTAGTGCGGCGCACCAAAGCGCCTCGCATCGAGTTTCCTTCCCTGATGTTTGTCCGGCGCGTGCCGCAGCGAACCATTCGCAAGAGAATGGTGCAAAACTGGTTGCTGCTGGCATTGCGCTGCCTAGCGTTTCTGCTGCTGGCGCTGGCGTTTGTACGGCCCTACTTCGGCAATAGCGCGGCGAATGATGCGCAGGGGCGGCGAGCAAATGTCCTTCTACTGGACACATCATTCAGCATGAGCTACGGCAAACGCTTTGAAGAGGCCAAGCAGCGCGCCAAATCGGTCATTGAACAAGCCAATGGCAATGAGAGTTTCGCGCTGGTTGCCTTCGGCCAAAGCTATGAAACCCTGGTCAAGTTCACCAGCGATGCCGCCAAATTGAAGTCGGCGATTGATGCTGCGCAGGTAGGCTCCGGCGCGACCGAATACACTCAAGCTTTGCGCGGCGCGGCGGATCTATTCAAGGAAGTCCCGCAGAAAGACCGGCGCATTGTTCTGATCTCTGATTTTCAAGCCGCTGGCCGCAACCCGGCGGAAGCGCCGTTTCAATTAAGCAAAGAGATCAAGCTTCAGCCGGTGGATGTCGGCGAACAAAACGCATCGAACCTGGCCGTGACCGATGTCAGCGCTCAAGCCTTGATCTATCAGCCGAAGTATTCGGAAAAGCTGACTGCGCGCATTGCAAACTTCAGCGACGAAGCGCGCGATGGCGTGCGCGTGGAGCTTCAACTAAACGACCACGCCGTTGAAAAGCGCGAATTGAAGATCGCGGCGCATGATGCGGCAGCAGTGGAGTTCACGGGCTTCAATCTGAACGAAGGCGTCAACC
>JBDSAM010000459.1:0-3366 GCA_039922135.1 Blastocatellia bacterium | reverse complement strand
ATCCAGAGTTTAATAAGCTCAAGGACGGCCTTTGCGACAGGTACGATACAAGCCATCTTGAGCAGAGGCACAATATCGGTCGGCGGCCACGGGTTTGGCATGCGCGGTCGATTGTCATTTCCGCGCGCAGCCTTTGATCCTTTGGGGATAATTACCATAAGAGCGGGCTGTTTGCCGGATACGTTCCTCTTTGTCTTTTTGACCGGTTTTTCAGGAGCACCATCATTGTCATCACCATACACTTTTACTTTAATCATCGCCTCTACCTATCCTTTCTGCTCATTAGCCACATCCTTCTTGCAGGTATTCTGCCACTCAAATTTGGTCACGCAATTATTAGGATTTACTCCTTGCGCGATAGCTCAGTCGAGCGCGGACGACGGCGTCTTTGCGCGACGTCTTTACCTGAACCTTGCGTAGTTTGCCATCGCGCGCGGAATTTGTCGGGTAATAGCCAATTGCATACTGATTCCGCAATTCCCCCGCAATTTTGGCAAACGCGTCGGGTAAATCAGCCAGCGTATCGGCGCGGTAAAGCTCTCCGCCAGAAGTCGTGGCCAATTCCTTCAGATATTTGTCCGCTGTGCGATAGGCGTTGTCTAGCATCGCGTCTACACCATCACGGGGTGAGCGGCGCGATGCGTTAGGATCGTTGGGATCAGGATAGCGGCGGCTGGGGTCGGGATAATCACGAGGATCAGGAGGACGGCGATTGTCCGGGTAGCGGCCTCTGGAATCAGGATCGGTGGGATCGGGATAACGACCCCGGCCATTCGGATCATTTGGGTAGCGCCCTCCTCCAATCGGCGGGAGCCCAATTTTTGGAATGGGCAGGCGATATGGATCGTCGCCGCCCGGAGTGCGCGCCGGCACAGGCGTTTGGCCGGGCATTGTTGGTGGAGTTGTACCGCTGGTGCCGCTGCGTCCGCCGAAGATCACGTCCAGGCTTTGATTTTGACCGCGCAGCATCGCTTCGACTTCGGGCCGCGTGTTATAGCGGATGGGGTAAACGATCACGCCCGCCTCTTCCAGCACATCAATGTTGTCATCGTAAGTCGTCGCGTCGCTGTGCCAATCTACGCCGTCGGTCAGAATGACGACGGCTTTACGGTTGGATTTCACGCGCTTCAGGCTGTTCATCGCCAGTTTCATCGCGTCGTAAAGCTTGGTTCCCTTTCCTGCTCGCACGCTGTTGATGGCCTGCCGCAGGGCGCTGCGGTCGCCGGTGAAATCGCACAATTCGTTTACCGTGTCGTCGAACGACATGATCTTGACGCGATCGCCGCCTTGCAGTTGTTCGATGAATTCGTGTGCGGCACTTTGAATCTGTTTCAGCTTTTGCAGGCCTGTGCTCAAGGACGTATCAAGCATCAGGACGACGTGAAAGGGCTGCTTGACCGTGCCGAAGAATGCAATCTCCTGCTTTACGCCGTCTTCGTAAACGGTGAACTCCTCTTTGCGCATGTCAGGAATGTAGAGATCATGCCGGTCGCTGACAATTACCGGAACCGTGACCAGATCGGTGTCAATCTTGATCGTGTCGCCCTGCTGAGCATCTGCCTGCTGTGGGGAAGGCAGGGATTTTTTGTCATTTTGTTTTTGCGCAATAACGCCGGAGAGAAGATTCAGCAGCGATATCGTCACGAAGGCCAGGACGAGAATACGCCGGGTTGCATTTCGCATACGCCACCTCTTTGCCTGTTTGACGTTTGAAGTTGAAGCGGAAAGGAGCGCCGGGATTGTAACAGCCGGATCGAAACTCGACCATACAATTTCAGCCCTCGCTGCCGCAAGCTTGTCTTATTAAGTAATCTATGGCAGAAAATGCCTGTCCATCGCTCATATTCACATACAATCACCAACCCTTCGTTTTAGGAGAGAAGACCATGAACAACCGCCGAGATTTCATCAAATCATCTGCTGCCGCAACGGCAATTGGCGCTGCCAGCACACTGGGATTCGACAATAAGAGTTACGCCGGAAGTCCACCCAAAAGTCCTAATGACACGATCCGCGTCGCCGTCGTCGGCGTCAAAGGGCAGGGAAATTCGCACATTCGCGAATACCTGAAAATGCCGAATGTCGAGATCGCCGCGATTTGCGACATTGACGAAAAATACCGCAGCCAACGCATCAACGAGATCGAAAAGGCCTCTGGCAAAAAACCGAAAGAATATGTAGATGTGCGCAAACTGCTGGAAGATAAATCCATTGACGCCATCTCTGTCGCCACGCCAAATCACTGGCACTCATTGATCGGCATCTGGGCTTGCCAGGCTGGCAAAGACGTTTATGTCGAAAAGCCCTGTTCGCACAGCTATTGGGAAGGCAAGCAACTGGTCGCCGCCGCGCGCAAATACAACAGGATTGTTCAACACGGAACCAACAGCCGTTCGACCGTCGCTTTGCGCGAAGGGATGCAGAAGCTGCAGGAAGGCGTGATCGGCGAGGTTTATATGTCTCGCGGGCTGTGCTTCAAATGGCGCGACACGATTGGCAAAAAGCCTGACAGCCCCGTGCCCGCGGGCGTGGATTACGATCTGTGGACTGGCCCCGCGCCGAAGCGTCCGTTCAGCGAGAACCGCTTCCATTACAACTGGCATTGGAACTGGGACTACGGCAATGGCGATATCGGCAATCAGGGCATTCACGAAATGGATATCTGCCGTTGGGGTCTGGGCGTAACCTTGCCGAACAAAGTCTTTTCGATGGGCGGACACTTTATGTTCGACGACGATCAGACAACGCCGAACACCGTGGTCTCTGACCTGGAGTTCACCAAAGATGGCAAGAAGAAGATGATCGTCTTTGAAGTCCGCCACTGGATGAGCAATCACGAAGCCGGCATTGGTGAAGGCGGCGATTCAAACACTATCGGCAACATCTTCTACGGCTCGGAAGGCTACATGGCGATTTCGGGTTACAACTCGTACAAGACGTTTCTCGGCAAGAAGCAGACGCCAGGCCCCAGCCGCAGCGAGGGCGGCAGCAACTGGGTTAACTTCATCAAAGCTGTTCGCAGCCGCAAACGCGAAGAGCTGAACGCCGATATCGAAGAAGGCCATCTGTCATCGGCGTTGATGCATCTGGCCAACATTTCTTACCGGACGGGACGCTCGCTGGATTTCGACCCAGTCAAAGAGATGATCATCAAAGACGCAGAGGCCAATGCCATGTTGCGCGACAAATATCGTGCGCCGTTCGTCGTGCCAGAGAAGGTCTAACAGCAAGACCGATCTTGTGAAACCGGCGTCAGCAGCCAACAGCCAGTGCGCTGCTACTGCTGACGCCATCCGCAAAAACAGCTTTTTCATCCCGCGGCAGATCGTGCATAATGCCTCTGGCCCCACCCTAACCCCCGCGATA
>JBDSAM010000458.1:0-4311 GCA_039922135.1 Blastocatellia bacterium | reverse complement strand
GGCTCGGCGCAGCTTTGCGTTCAAGCCAAATAAACTTCAATTGAAAAAGTGCCGCGCTGAAGAAAGAAAAGCTGCGTCGAGCCGCAGCACTCCATAGCTGCCGCGATTTGCTTACTTATTGAACAGCCGCGCGACGGGTTTGCCTGCTTGCGGATTGTTTTCGCTGTAATCGAAATTCAAAAAGCGGCAGAGCGTCGCGGCGACTTGGTTTTGATAAATCGTCTCGGTGTTTTTCCATTCGCCGCGTAATCGCACATCCGGGCTGATGAACGCCATCCAGATATTCTGCGCTTCGGGAACCTTCTCGCCGTGATCCGTCCAGTCTTTGGTCGTCTTGCCACGCCCGTGATCCACGGTGATGATGATGGAAGTTTTGCCTTTGTATCGCGGCGAGTTTTGCAGGTAGTCCCACAATTGTTTGAACTGTTGGTCGTTGTAATGCAGCGAATCCAGCACGTGCCCGTATTCGCCGCTGTGTGCCCAATCGTCCGTTTCGCCGAGGGCGATGTGCATGACGCGAGGCTGGTAGGTTTTCAGATGCTCCATCGCAAAACGCACAGTGAAATAATCAAACCGCACGCTGTCCCACGGGCTGAGTTTTTCGTTTTGCAACTTCGCCAGTGCTTTGATTTCAGGGTCGCTTGAATCGTAAGGCTCATGGCCGGCGTTGATCGTCACCGCGCCTTCTTCGTGTTCGCCAATCCAGTTGAACACATCCCACGAACCGAACAGCGCGACCTGATTTTTGTTGAGCTTGAGCTTGCGCTTCAGAAATTCCAGCACGCTCGTATTCGGATTGCGATTGTGGTCATTGCTGTTGATCACATCGTCGTGCGCCTGGCCCGTCAGGATTTCGGAATAGCCCGGATACGAAAACCACATTTTGTTGGTAGTCATGACGCTGCTATTCAAAGCGCGATTACCGGCAATTGAACCTTGCTGCTTCATCAGGGTTCCCCAGAAAAAGGGCATCAGCTTTTCGCGGCGCGCTTCGGGTGTGTCGGCCCAATACTTTTTGTACAACGCGTTATCTTCGACTTTGCCGCGTTTGGTCTTGTCTTTCAGGATGTCGAGATCAAGCCCGCCGAAAATCTCCTGCGTCCGCGCGCCGTCCAGCGTGATCAGGATGACGTTTTCAGTTTTGTTTTGCGCGGCGGCAGCGCCAAGCAGGGAGAGAAGAACCAGCAAAGCGAAGAAGGAATGTTTTGGTTTCATCTTGGGTGTTGGGAAGGGGATGCTAAATCAATGCTGGGAGCAGTTAGAACTGCTCCCAGCATTGAGCCAATTCGGCTTAGAACAACAGCTTCAGCGCGAACTGAATCTGCCGCGCCGGGAATGCGGTGCGGATCGTGCCGTAGCCGCCGGTCGCCGTGCGAGCGCTCGACGCATTGCCGTCGGGCGCGCCGAAGTTTGTATGGTTGAAGAGATTGAAAGCTTCCATGCGGAATTCTAGCTTGGTGCGCTCTTTCCACACCGGGAACGCTTTATGCAGTCCCAGATCGGCCTGAGCGAAACTCGGCCCACGCACGATGTTGCGGCTGGCGCTGCCGAACAACTGGTCGCCGCTGGGGATGGAAACCCCGCCGACGCTCAGATAATCGTTCGGGTCAACGCCGGAACTGCGCAACGGTTGCCCCGTCAGGTTCGGGCGCAGCGTCGCCTGACCGCCGACGCTGAAACCCGATACCGCGCTGTAAGTCAGATTGACGGGCAATCCGCTGTTCAGAGTGTTGATGAGCGTCGCGCGCCAGCCGCCGATGATGTAATCCAGCGCCGTTGAACTGTTGGCCAGCTTCCGGCCTTTGCCGAACGGCAGGTCATACACCACGCTGGTCGTGTTGTTGAGCGGCTGGTTGTAATTCGACAGCCCTTTGTCGGCGCCGATGTTGCGAATGTTCAGGCGCGAATTGTCGCCCGATTGCGTTTCCAGATGTCCGGCGACGTTATCAATCGCCTTCGACCAGGTGAAGGAGTTGAGCAGGTACAGACCCTGGCTGAACCTGCGTTCCAGCTTGACCTGCAAGGCGTGGTAATTCGCAAAGCCGCCGTTGAACGAAGCCTGAACGAAACCGAAATCAGAGAGCGGGCGGCGCGCCTGAATCGAAGGCAGCGCCCGGCGGTTGGGGTCGGTCGTGGGCAAAGTCGACAAGCGAATCTCTTCCGCCGTCACGGTTCGCGCCTGGTTGTAATCGCCCAGCGCAACCAGTTTAACGCTGTGGTTGCCGACGTAACCCACGTCTAGCAGCAAGCCTTTCAGCAATTCACGCTGCACGGTCAGGTGCCAACTCTGCACATAACCCGTGCGCGTTTCGGCTGGCGTGAAGTTGGTGCGCGTCGTCAGGGTGGTGGCGCGCGCAGGTGAAATCAGCCCGGTCGGATAACCGGTCTGCGTCGGACGGAAGCAGCCCAGGAAGTTGTCGCCCGTGCAAAGCGGCGACGTAATCGCCTGGTCAATCGTCACGCCGATGATTTGCGGCAGGTTGAAGGCCAGCAGGTTTTCGCCGCCCAGACGGTTGAAGTGAATGTAGCTGACACCGTACCCGGCGCGAATAACCGTGCGCGGCGTCAGGTTATAGGCCAGACCCAGACGCGGCGACCAGTTGTTGCGGTCGGGATTGACCAGCGCGCGATTGCTGAGCGAACCGTCGCTGGCGAAGATCAGCTTCTTCGCCACCGGATCGAAGTTGCTCAACTGGTTTTTGTCTTCGTACTGCGGCGTGGCGAATTCGTAGCGCACACCCAGATTGAGCGTCAGCTTTTGGCTGACCTTGAAATCGTCCTGCAAGTAAGCGAAATGCATGCGCTGGCGGAGTTGCGCCAGGAAGAAATTCGCCAATTGGTATTGGCTGCGCGCGCCGAACAGAAAATCGGCGAAGTTGTAAATGTTGTTGCCCGACGTGACCGTGGCCGGGCGGCTGAACTGACCGCTGTAAGCATCCTGCCCGTATTTCGGAGCGAAGTCTTCGACCTCGGTGTTGATCCGTTGGTATTCGTAACCGGCCTTCAGACTGTGGCGGCCCAGCACCTGCGTGTAGTTGATACGCGGGTTCCAGATGAATGGGTTTTGATGTTGCGGGTTGGAGCTTTGACGGCCAATTTGAGTGAAGCCGCTGATGGCCTGCGAATTCAAACCGCCGGCGATGGTCGGATCGGTCGGCAAGCCAGGCAACTGAAAGCTGGGATCGCCCAAACCGGTCGGATGCTTGCCCGCCTGAGTGCGCGAAATGCCTAGCCGGAATTCCACTATCGAACTGCTGGACAAGTTATAGGTCAGGCCGCCGGCGAGTTGCTGGTTCAACACGTAGATATATGCATTGCGCTCGCCGCTGAAGACCGGCCCGGGAATGACCGGCGCTTCGTAGTTGTTCACCTTGCGGTGGCTGATGCGGACGAAGCCGTTGAGCTTGCTGCTGAAATTGTTGTCGAGCTTGATGTCGAACTTGTCGTTGTAGAACTTGCTGCGCGGCAGGTTCTCGTAGTTGTTAGAGCCGACGCCGGTGCCATTCGGGTTGGTCACGGGCAAGGCCAGCGCGGCCAGCACGCTCTTGGCAAAGGGCGTGATCTGGTTAGCCGGGATGTTGCCGTCGGCGAACACCTCGCCCGTGAACGGATTGCGCACCGCCACGCCCAATTGACCATTGCGCTGCGCCGCCGTTGGCACGGTGCCGAATTGTAATGTGCGAATGATGCGGCGGAAGCCTTCGTAATCGGCGAAGAAGAAGGTCTTGTCCCGTTTGATCGGGCCGCCCAACGTGCCGCCGAATTGATTCTGAATCAGGACTGGTTTAATGCCGCGCGTCGGTTTGAAAAAGCCTGTGGCGTTGAGCGATGTGTTGCGCAGGTATTCGTAGGCCGTGCCGTGATATTCGTTCGTGCCGCTGCGGATCGAAGCGTTGATGACCGCGCCGCCTGCGCGTCCGAATTCGGCGCTGAAATTGTTGGTCTGGACTTTGAATTCCTGAACGGCGTCAGGCGAAGCCTGCACCACTTGATTGGAAAAGCCCTGATTGCTGGTGCCGTAAGAGTTGTTGTCAACGCCGTCAATGATGAAGTTGTTGAGCGACGAACGCAGCCCATTGACGTTGAACGAAGCATCGCGCGCGCCGTTTTCCAGCGTCGCCAGCGCCGAACGCCGAACGCCGGGCGAGAGCAAGGCAAGGTCGGCATAAGCGCGGCCATTGAGCGGCAGGTTGACAATCTGCTCCCGATTGATGACCTGGCCGCGGTCGCTCGATTCGGTTTCCAGCAGTACGGCCTCAGCCGTAACGGTAACGGTTTCGGTGACCGCGCCGGCCTTCAGCGCCACGTCAA
>JBDSAM010000457.1:0-19370 GCA_039922135.1 Blastocatellia bacterium | reverse complement strand
GCTCGCGCGGCTTTGCCCATTCGAGCGCGCAATTCGGGATCGCGCAGCAGCGACAGAATCGGATTGACGAAGGCGTCTTCCAGATTCGGATCAGGGACAAACAAGACTGTGTCTTCAGTATAAAGCTCACGCAAAATTGCTATGTCCGAAGCTGCGCAAGCCAGACCGCAGGCCATTCCTTCCAGCAGCGACAGGCCGAATCCTTCGCCGGTGAACAGCGTCGGGAAAACGTAAACGTCCGAAGTCTGATAACACGTTGGAGTTTGTTCGGGCGGAACCGGGCCTTGCAATCGCACGTTGTCAGCCAAGCCGAGGTTGGCTGTCAGGCTTCGCAAATAGTTTATGTAGCTCTGCTCGCCGCCACCGGCAATCCATAAAATAGCGTCCGGGAATTCATCAACGACTTTGCGCCACGATTGCAGCAGCACGTGAGCGCCTTTTTTGGGAACCAACCGGCTCAGCCAAAGCACGACAGGAGCGTCTGCCGGTAATTCCCATTTCGTGCGCAACTCTTTTTTTCGTTCGTTCGTCACCGGTTGAAACTGATCCATATCAATCCAATTCGGAATGACGTTGACCAGTGGTTCGTATGCAGTTATGCGCTGGCGGTCGAAACGGTAACAAGCCAGCGTCGAAGTCCAAATAGTATCGAACGATTTCAGGCTGTAAATCTTTGCTCCGATACCGGCAGGCAAATGATAGGAAAGCCCCTGTTGATTCAGCACCAACCGGCAAGGCCAATTAATTTTTTGTCGCAACAACTTTCCGAATTTGTAATTGTCGTAGCACACAACCACCTTGGGTTTCAGTCGAGGCAGCGTATCCAATACTTGCCAAAGATAAATCAGGCTTTCACGCCCGGAAACTCCGTTGAAGCGATTGCTTCTCCAACTTTCAGGCAGTTTGAGCAGAGCTTTTTTCGCCGCGGATAAATTGCCGCCATTGACCAGAATAGTTTTGTCATCGGTTTTTGCATTCGGCGGAATCGGCTGATCCCAATAACTGATAGCAACCTGACGCAGGCCTGTAATGCTCTCCATCTGCATTCCGACAAGCCGATTGAAAGAGCCTGGCGCAAAAGGAGGCTTTGAGGTGAGATGGACGATGTCTACCTGATGCATGGATTTTGCCCTGTTAATTTTGATAGCGGCTTGATCAATTTTTAGGCTGTTTGATCTGAACCGACCAGCCGACTTCAGGGTGCAGAACTGCCGTGGCGGTGCTGCTGATGCCGATAACGTCCAGCATCATTTTGTCTGATACGTGGCGCGCCCGGCCATATTCGCTCCAAAAGAAGATTTTGAAATAGAGCGCGTACAAACCCGGATTGAGCCAGAGCGCAGGGATGCTGACTTCGATGTCGTATTTGCCTGCGGCCAGATTGCGCAGTCCCATCACATTGCTTTCTTCGCGCTGATGGAAGATGAAGCTTCCGCCGATGTCTTCAAGCATGCAATAGAGCGTGAAGCCGTTGATCGGCTGGTCAATGTGTAAAGTCGTCGAAACCCTGAAACCGTCGGATTGTGACAGGGTGTTGTCCAGCGTTCCGTTCAGCAGCACCGGCCCAAAACGCGAATGAGTGGTGTTGGCTTCGTCCTCGCCGCTGACCAGCGCGCCGATTCCTTTGTAATACCGCTCAATGCAGCGGCTGATGTCTCCGGCTTCGATCAGACGGCCTTCGCTCAGCACCAGGCCTTTGTTGCACAGCGAACGCACCGCACCCATGTTGTGACTGACAAACAAAATGGTACGGCCTTCTTTGGTGATCTCGCCCATCTTGCCCAGGCATTTTTTTTGAAAAGCCGCGTCGCCTACGGCCAGCACCTCATCAACCAACAGAATTTCCGGTTCCAGGTGAGCGGCCACTGCAAAGGCCAGACGCATGTACATCCCGCTGGAATAATGTTTGACCGGCGAGTCAATAAAGCGTTCGACTTCGGCAAAGGCTACGATCTCGTCAAACTTGCGCTCGATCTCATTGCGGCGCATTCCCAGAATTGCGCCGTTCAGAAAAATGTTTTCGCGCCCGCTCAATTCCGGGTGAAAGCCCGTGCCGACTTCCAGCAGCGAACCGACTCGTCCGTGAACGTCAGCATACCCGGTTGTGGGTTCGGTGATACGTGAAAGCAGTTTCAGCAGCGTAGTTTTGCCAGCGCCGTTGCGACCGATGATGCCGATGACTTCACCGGCTTTGACTTGAAATGAGACGTCGTCAAGCGCCAAAAAAGAGTTTTTTGTTTGCTCTGCGCTATTGGCTCCATTGCGCCGCAAAGCGGCGCCAAGTTTGCGGAACGGCGCGGTCACTGCTTCGGCCATTTGGTCGCGCAAGGTTTTGTACCGCTCACGTTTTCCAACCAGGGAATACTGTTTGGATAATCCGACTGCTTCTATTCTCAGATCGCTCATAAGTGTTCTTGTCGAGTCAGTACCGTTGTATAAAGCCTGGGAGCGCGCGCGAGGCCGCGTGCGCTCCCAAGGCTGCCACTTGCTCGAAGTAGTTGGTGATGTTGAAGAACTTTTATTTGCACAGGCTTCAGATTATTAACTTCACGTCTGCTTTGGGCAGCCGGTTATCCTTGAGTTTGTTAAACAGCCCGACTGAAATCCATTGCCAGACGAAAAAGCTGTTGTCGTTTGGTCCTTGCTGAAACTGCCGCCAAGTTTCGCGGACTTTGTCTTCGTCCAGCCAGTATCTGGCGTGTCCGCAAAAAGCGAATTCCAGGCACTCATCCACCCATTTGCTAAGCGGCCCGCGCAGCCATTCACGCTGCGGAGTTTGCAGCGGACGTTTGGGAGCTTCGACGACATTGACCGGCAGCAGTTGGCGCGCAATTCGCCGCAGCAGCCATTTGCTCTGGCCATTGTTCAGCTTGCGTTCCATCGGTTGCCGCAGCGCCAGTTCGAACAGCCTGTGATCCATAAATGGTTCGCGCAATTCAGTCGAAGAACGCATCGAAATCCGGTCGTTGAACCGTAGCGCGCGCGGAATTTTGGTAAAGCGCGCGTCACGGTATTGCAGATTGCGAAGTCTGTCGCCGAATGGTTTTGACGGTTCAAAGTTCGCGGCCATCTCTCTAAAATCCTGCTTCAGGCAATGGGGGCGAATCGGGCTTTCCTTCGCCCCCTGAACCGTAGCTGCTTCATTCAAGGACGGGCTGTAATAATCGTAACCCGCCCATTGTTCGTCCATTCCCTGACCGTCCAGCAGCACGATCACGCCTTGCGCCCGCGCCTGCTCAAACACTCGCGCATAAGCCAGCGTGGGCAATCCGCCGAATGGTTCGTCCTGCGACATTTGAACCGAATCAGCCAAGGCTGGCACGTCTTCAGCCGTCAACCGGCAAACAGTCAGCGGGTGCTGAGTTCGTTCCAGCATTTGTCCGACCCATGGCAATTCGTCGTAATACGGATCGCCGCAGACAAAGGTGAATGCTCGAACGCTGCTTTCGCTTCCCTGCACAGCCTGGACTACGCCCAGCAATGTTGAAGAATCCAACCCGCCGCTCAGGTTAATACCCACCGGCACGTCTGACCGAAAACGTAGCCGAACGCTTTCGATTAGCAGCGACAGGTATTCTTCTTCGACCTCTTTGAGCGAGCGCGTGTCTTCGCCCGCAGCAGCCAGCGCGGCTAGATCGTACCAGCACTTCACTCGCAACTTGCCATCGCACCAGGTCATTGAATGACCGGGCGGCAGACTGCGCACGTCTTGCCAAAAAGTCCGCTCGCTGTGGTCGTAAAAACCGTAGGTCAAATAAGTCGCCCAGGTTGTTTCGTCAGGGAAAGGCGAAATGCCGGAAGCGTGCAGTGCCTTGATCTCGCTGGCCGCCCGCAACGTGCCGTCGGTCGCGTGATGGTAATAAAGCGGCTTGACGCCAAAGCGGTCGCGCGCGGCAAACAGCGTCTGGCTGCGCTCATCCCAGAGCAGAAACGCGAACATCCCAACCAGCCGGTCAAGACAGGCTTCACCCCATTTTTCGTATGCGGCCAGCAGCACTTCAGTATCCGACTGGCTGCGGTAAGGGTAATCGCCAAGCTCAGCGCGCAGTTCCAGATAGTTGTAAATCTCGCCGTTGAACACGATCTGGAGCGAACCATCGTGATTGCTCATCGGCTGACGACCGGCGGGCGACAGGTCAATGATGCTTAGCCGATTGTGGCCAATCCCGGCAAACCCAGCCGGTGACAGATATGAATCGCAGGCATCAGGTCCGCGATGATGCTGGCTGGCAATCATCGCTTCCAGTCTGGCAGGCGAATAGTTTGATCCGAAGATTCCGGAGATTCCGCACATTGGATTTATCCGCTAAGTAAGTATCGCGAGCAATAGGGAGAAACGATAGTGAGCACCCGCTTGCTACCGCGCGCGGTACTGGCCCAAGAACGATTCAGCTCTGGCCCAATCGTCCAGGTTGTCTATGTTGACGCTGCGCTCGCGCTCGATTTCAAAACCAATGACTCGCGCGCCGTACAAACTATTGCCCAGCATCACCACATCGCGCCGCGTCACGTATACCGATCCTTCACGATGAAAAGCCGGTGGCAAATCCTGCCGTCTGGGAATCGGCGCTGGTTCGCCAGTGCTCAACCTCAAACTGCCGTCCGCGTTTCTGAAGTAAGCCCAGTGCGGGTTGTGTTCGGCTGGCACTGACAGCACGGTAATCACAGTGTCGGCCTGAGCTTTTTCCAACAGCTCAATGCAGCCATCAATGTCAGATGTCCGGCGCAGTGGATTGGTCGGTTGCAGTAAACAGACAGCATCGAACCAGTCGCCTTGTTCTTCCAGGAATTGCAAAGCGTGTTGAACAACGGGCAGCGTCGGGGTCGTGTCTTCGGCCAGTTCCGGGGGACGCAGAAATGGAACTTCTACGCCGCAGCTTCTTCCGGCTTCGGCAATATCTTCGTCATCCGTGCTCAGGATAACCCGCGTCAAGCGTCTGGATGCCAGCGCGGCTTCGGCGGTGTAACTCAACAGAGGCTTGCCCGCCAGCAACCGAATGTTTTTGCGCGGTACGCCTTTCGACCCTCCGCGCGCAGGAATCAATCCGAGTATGTTCATAAATGCATTGGTTACCGATCCGGCGTTTTCAAAACGCTGAACTCGCCCGCGCGAAAGATCGGAACAAAGCCAGCATCGTAGTCGCCGCGAGCAATCACGTAATCGCATCGCCATTCGTGCGCTAGCTCAAACAGGTATGCTGGGTCGGTTGAGTTGTCGGCATAACCTTTGGCCGCGCGTTCTGCCGATCGTTTGTTTTCCAGATAAGTAAATGGCGCTGACCAGATCAAGCGCGGTAGCGCTTCGCTGGCGGTTGATCGCAGCGCCAGAACTCTGAAACCGATCTGGTCAGGCGGAGTAACAAAGCGGTCTGAAGGACGCGTGTTCGTCTGACACCATTGCCTGATCGCTCGCCAGTCGGCGTCCAGCCATCGCTCAGCATAGTTGTGCCGATAAACTGAAGCCGCCGTCAGGCAGTAAACTATCAACGCCGCAGCAATTGGCGTTTGCCAGTCTTTCAATTTCGGCAAAAACAAGATAGCCAGACAAACTGCGCACGGCAGTAACAGCACAGGCGAGCGCAATGAACCGACTGGCTGTCTGCTGCCAAGCGCCCAGGCAGCAAAAATGCCTGCAACGCCGAGCATCAAAGCTACTCGCGCAGCAGTCCCCACAATTTTCTGAACAGATTCGCCAAATCGTTCTGCCAGCCGTTCGGCGGCGAAATAACCTAAGCCGAGAAAAGCGAACAGCGGAGCCAGGAGCGAATTCAACACTGTCAGCACCAGAACAGATGCCAGCATTGTTCCGGCCAACCGCGATTGTTTGAACGCTTCAACTGTCGCTGCGGCTATCAGCAGAAAACAAATCAGCGTCACCCAGAAAAAAACGCGCATCGGTTGAAACAGCATTGGCCTCATTGCCTGGGTTAAGACCGCCATCAGTGACAGCAGCAAACCAATCACCGAACCGCCAATTGCCGCGCGCCATAACAATTCAAAACCGGCATTGCCCTTCAAAAAACGATTGAATGCCGCCAGCGCCAGTCCGAAAAACGACACGAAGCCGAACCAATCCAGCCAGCCGTTTCTGATCAATGAAATGTGCCCGGTATTGCCGTTGGTCGAAAGGAACAACTGCCATTCTTCGACGCTCATTGCCGCAGGAGCCATCGTTATCAGGTACGCCGCGCAGCATATCCCGAATAGGCCAGCGCCAATCAGAAAGCTTTTGTCCAACTTCCGCTGCCACAGCAATGCCGGAGCAAAGCAGAGCATGAATTGCAGGCCTACCAGCACGTGAACCAGAACCATCACGCCAGCCAACAGCCAGAACATAATCATTCGCTCTCGCAGCAAACAGGCGATGGCGAATAATCCCATTACCAGCGCCACTTCGTTGTGAGTGATGAGCGGCATGAAGAGCGTCACGCTGCCCAACAGCGCCGGTTTCTGATGACAACACCAAGCGGCAAAGATGGCGAAGAACCAAAAGCTTTTTTTCAAAGACCGGCAGACGGCAAAGACACTGGCAATCAACAACAGCTTCGAAGCTATAAACAGCGCATGCATAATCGGCACGGTTTGTTGCGGCTGGATGTGGAAAAGTTTCATCGCCGCCGCCAGCGCCAGATAAAAACTGCTCTTCAGTTTGCCCATTGCTGCGACGATTTGGTCGTTTGGGAAAAGCTGAGGGTCAATAAGCTGTAAAGTCGGCGGCAACTGGTCTCCGCTGTTCAGGTAATCAATCAAAAACGGGCTGCCCCAAACGGCGAACGCCGACAGCAGCACGCCGGAAATCAACCACGCAGGATTTCGTAAATCGTCCGAATCAAACATCTATCGTTTTTGCTCGAACTCCGCGAAGCTGCCGGTTTGCGGCTCGCGCTTGGCTCGCCACGGAATGCTGACCAGGGAACTGTTATAGGCGACGTTATCCGCGATGTAACGCACCGCCACCAGCGGAGCAGCCAGCAGAGTTCTGGCCATCAGCCACAGATAGTTTCCAACTCTGAGCGGCGCGCGCCCGGTGATGCGGTACAGCGCCAGATGTTGCCGAGTTTCGCGCTGCAACCGTTCTCGGCGGCCATACTTGCGCGTGTACATCCAGACGGCTTCAGCGCAGCAACGAACTTTCCAGCCTTTGGCCAGCACCTGCGACGCCCATAACTTATCTTCGTTCGATTCCAGTTGTTCATCGTATTTCACATCTTCCCAAACCGCGCGGCGAATGACACAGCAGCCTCCCGTCGGATATTCGCCAACCCAGGCAGTGCCGGCTTCGGCCTGACGTTGTTCTTCGGCGGAAGCGTATTGAATGTCTTTCGGTTGATACCAGGTTTCAAGCTGGCGTGGGCTGGTGATCAGCAAACAGCGAGCGGCAGCGACTTGAGCGTCATCGAACGGCGCTGCGGCAGCGGCCAGAAAATGCGAGCCGATGGGTAAGGCGTGCGCGCTGAGCAGCATGACCAATTCGCCGCGCGCCGCATTGACGCCGAAGTTGATCGCCCGGCCATAAGTGAATTCCTGGCGGCTGATGGCGACTACGCGCGCGCCGAATTCTTCTGCAATCTGCCGCGTGTCGTCTGCGGATTCGTTGTCCACCAGCACGACTTCCCAATTGAAATCGCATCGCTGCGCACAGAGCGCGGCCATAACTTTGCGGAGGCTGTTTGCTTCGTTGCGGCAACGAATGACGATGGATAGTTTGGGTTGGCTGGATGAAGAGTTCATTGATTTGAAATGCAGCGTCGCCGTCATTACCCATTAACCGACAGGGTAAAACTTTTATACCCTGACCAATAATGGGTAATGGGTAATTGCGAACGGGTAATAGCTATCGGTGTAAGTCGTAGATGTAATGCAGGCGTTTCTGAATATAAGGTTCAAGCTGGCACAGGCCTTGAGCAATGCGTTCGGAAACATGGCCATCACCATAAAGCTTGCTTGGCGCGTAACGACTGTGCATCAGTTGAGCCTGCGCACCCTTGAAGATTTCGTCTGCCGAAGGCGCAGCGCGCTTGACGTGCTGGTCAGTTTCGCGGCCTTCCTGGCGATTGCCTACCAGCACGACGGGAGTGCCGAAGTAACCCGCATCGCGCACGAAGCTGGAAGAATTGCCAATAGCGCAGGCCGTGTTGGCCAGCACTTTCAGGTAATTTTCAGGTGATAGGTTAGTCAAATTTCTCAGCCAATCCGGTTGGTGGTTGACGCGGAAAGAGCGAATCGCCTTGCTGATATGATCTGACCCGGCATCAATGTTCGGCCACAGCAAGACGGTTTGCATTGCCAATCGCTGCAGAGCTTCGAGCACAGCTTCCATTTGCCCGCGCTCGCCTCCGTATTCAGTAGTCGTCGGATGAAACAGCACCAGCAGGAAGGGATTGCGTACATCAACTG
Organism: Blastocatellia bacterium; assembly: GCA_039922135.1. Classification (GTDB taxonomy): domain Bacteria; phylum Acidobacteriota; class Blastocatellia; order RBC074; family RBC074; genus RBC074. Next base: position 10,973 of record JBDSAM010000457.1, on the reverse strand, counting down.
CCGAGCCGCCACCTCCGGTGTTGACGATTTCCGAAGTCAGCGTCCTGTCGAAAGTTCGAGCGATGTCTGACGACGGACAGCCGATGGCCAGAATCGTGTCCGGGCGTTCGCCCATCCTGGTCAAGTATTCGGCTGAACGCTGTGTGCTGGGAAAGTGGAAGTGCGCGAACTTGCTGATAGCGTGGCGCGCACTTTCGTCAATCGAACCGGAAACTTCGCCGCCCTGAATGTGCGCGATGCAAAGGTTCATGTAAGCCGCTGCAATCGCCGCCGCCAGCATTTCGTAACGGTCGCCGATCAGCAAAACCACGTCGGGTTTCAGCCGCTGAAACTCACTGGCGAATTCGACTACGCCGAAGCCAACTGATTTCGCCATTGTCGCTGGAGTCGAGCCTTCCAGTTCCAAGTAGACTTCGCCGTTCACGTCGAATCCGTCTTTGCGAACAACGTTGACCGGCTGATCGAATCGTTCCAAAACCATCGTTCCGGCAGCAACGATTTGCAGTTCCAGTTCAGGCCGTTCGGTAATGGCCTTCATCACGGGTTTGATGCGGCCATAGTTGGCGCGATCAACCAGCACCACGCAGACCTTTCGTTTACTCAAAATCTTCCTCCGATAACAAGGTGTCGGCGGCGACCGGGCGGCGAAGCTGGCGATTCAGCACTTCGCGGTAACGCGCGGCGGGAATCCCGGTGCCCGGTTTTTTGAACGCCAGATCGGCGATTGTCAGGTGATGACCGGACGGAAGCGCACGGGCAGCGATGACGCTTTTGCCGAAAACCTGCCTCAGTTCGCCGAAGGATTCGGCCATTGCTTGTTTGTCCACAGGATTGAGCAGCGCGCGTTCGATGAAGCGCACGCCTGCCACCAACTGCTTCAAGTCTTTGGTCGTGATAGAAGCGGGCACGTCAGGGCCGAAGCATTCACGAGAAAATGTGACATGGACTTCGATCAGATTCGCGCCTAACGTGGCCGCGGCAATTCCAGCGTAGATCGTGCCCGAATGATCAGACAGTCCGACCGGGCATTGATACCGCTGGCGCAATTGGCTGATTACGTTTAGTCCGAGCTTTTCCGGCGGGCACGGGTAGGCCGTCGTGCATTGCAGCACTGCCACCGGCGAGCCGCCTTTGCGCACGCAATTGACCGCCGCATCCAGTTCGTCCCATCCGGACATCCCACTTGAAAGAATGACGGGTTTGCCCGTGCGCGCTATCTGTTCCAGCAACGGCAGATTCGACGTTTCGCCCGCGCCGACTTTCCACGCCGGCACGCCGACTCGTTCCAGCAATTCAACCGCTTCGGACGAAAACGCCGATGAAAGAAAAACAATTCCACGTTCGCGCGCGTGTTCGGCCAGGCCGTGCCACTGCTGTTCGGTAAACTCCATCCGCCGCCAATAATCATATCGGGTCGCATCCTGGCGGCTGAACTTGATGCGCCAGGGTTCGCCATGTGTGCTTTCGGCGGCGGCGATGTGCGTTTGGAATTTGATCGCGTCCGCGCCTGCGTTCGCCACGGCATCAATGTATGAGTGCGCAGTGCCCAGGCTACCGTCGTGCGTTTGCGCAATCTCGCCGATGACCAGGCAGCGCGGTGAACCGCTCTCAGCTTGTTTAAACCAGTCAATCAATTCTTTTCTCCGATTTGGGATTTACCCTGAGCGTTAGTTGTAAGGCGGTCTTCTTTGCAAAACGTAATTGATGGCCAGCATCAGCCGTGTCTTTGTGCCGACTGCGTGTTTGTGATAGCAGGTCAAATCTTCAAAAAAGCCCGTGCCGCGCTTGCCTGTGATGGCTTTGATGCGGCCGCTGTATTTACGTTTTGCCGTCTCGTCGTTCAAGAAGCGGGTCAGCAATCCTCGCACTGATTTTTTCTGATGCGTAGCTTCAATGACAACGTGCGGCCCGCAATCTTTATCAACGTCGGTCAGATAGATGAAGACAACTAGTGAACGAAAATCTCCGACGTCATAATGAAATCGCGACTTTTGCGAAAGTAGCAGCAATCGCCGCTGTTCGTCGGTTGGCGGGCAAGACCAATAAAGACTGGTCTGGTAAAGGATCGGCTCAGCGCCCAGATAACGGCTGACAACTTCGATCAGTTTGTGGTCATGAATAATCTGGCCCACCGTTTCACAAACCAAGTGGGGATTGCGGTAATTACCGGCTTGGTGAGACTGGCAGAAGCTGAGAATGCCGTTGATCTGTTCTTCAGGAACTTGCAGCCCAAGCGCATAGCCATTGCGATTCAGTTCAGCGGTTGTCGCAGCCACATCCAAGTCGTTAAAGATTGAGTCCCGTTGGCGAGGAAGCGGCGTGTTTCTATTGAACCGTTGATGGTATCTGACAAACAATTCCTGCCAGGGGCCAAGCAACCAGATTGAACGAACTGCGCGGATGACAGTTAATAATCTAGGCTTTCGATTCAAATACTTCCTCATGCTGAGATACAAGCGGGCATAGCTGGAAACTCGCAGACTAAAGCTCATAACTCAAAAGCGCCGGGTTGACGTTGTGATTGAATGGTTGCGCCAGTCTGCCATTTGCAAGCAGGGTGAGAGTCTGAGGTTACCGATGGTTTCAATCTACGTCACAATGATCTTGAACAATATCGTAGGTCGAGCAGTCGAGAATGGAGGTTTTTTTAGCTGGCCTGCGCGATGGACGCAGGCATTTATGGCAACTTCCTTGGCAGGTTTCAAACAAGATCGGCGAAGGTCTTTTCCATTTTGCGAAAATAAAATGCCCCACCGATCAACGCCAATATCGAAACCAGAGAGGAGACGATTAACAGCTTGCCAGGTGCCGCCTTGCCTAGCAGCGCCCAACGAAATCCTTCGACCACGCCGGCCATCGGGTTCAGGCCAAAGACCGTGCGCCAGGGTTCGTGGATCAAACTGCTTGGATAAGCAATCGGAGTGGCCAGCATCCAGAACTGCGCGAGGAACGGAACGATGTAACGCACATCACGATACTGCACGTTCAGCGCCGACAGCCACAATCCCACGCCCAACGACGTGATCAGCGCCAGCAACAGGAAGAGGGGTAGATAAACAATCTGCCACGACGGCCTAACGCCGTAATAAAACATCATCAGCAACAGCAGGGCGAAAGCCAACAGCACGTCAATGACGCCAGAAAGCACCGTCGCCAGCGGGATCGTCAAACGCGGGAAGTAGACTTTAGTGATTAGGTTGGCGCTGCCGACCAAACTGTTGGATGATTGCGTCAAGCCGTTGGAAAAAAAAGTCCACGGAACCAGCGCGGCAAAGCAGAAGACCGGATATGGAAGACCGTCAGACGGAATCTTCGCCAGGCTGCGAATGAAGGTAAAGACCACCATCGTCAGAAACGGTTGCAGGATCGCCCACACCACGCCGAGCGCCGTCTGTTTGTAGCGCACTTTGATGTCACGCCAGGTCAGAAAGTAGAGCAACTCGCGGTACTCCCACAATTCGTCAAGTTTGAGAGAGACCAAGCCGCGTGACGGTTCGATTCGATGAATGGGGATTTCTTCCATGGGGTTGAAAGTCTCGCCGCGCTCAGCCTGATGTTCGACCTGATGCGCGCTATGTGTAATTGCTGTTTTGAGTTCGCTTTTTATAATCAAGGGAATTGATGGTGTCTGGCGCAGCCGGTCACTGTGTAAAGACGATGCGGGTATTAACACACTTCGGCGCCAGAGCAACCAGACCATAAAGGAAACCTCGTGTCGAGGCAGCATTCGATTATCAAGATTACGATTGGTGTCCGATTATTTGGGGACACTTGTCTGGTTGCGGCGGTAAAGAACGCAGTCAGCTCCGGCCAATAACAATAGATGATTTACGGACTCTCTTCATCCGTCAAGGCGGTCAAGTTACCCAAGGCAATTAACAAGCTCGGCAATTATCACAGAGAGACTTACTAGAACGTTAGGTGGGGGTGGAAGCGGGTCGCAATTGTCAGGTGGCCGGAGAGAACTTGTATTTGATCGGGGCGTCGTGGCAGATCGTAGAGCTTGCTGACCACGAATCGGCATTATACATGCCGACCTCTTTCTGTAAACAACTTTTTTAATCTTCGCGGATTGCTATGGCAACACACCTGATTTGTGCAAAAACAAGTGGAGGCCAAAGGCAAACAGGCCGCGTGAGACATAGCATCTCTCACGCGGCCTAGTTTTGTTCGCACTGTATCAGATGTTACTGCGACACGTAGTTACTACGCGACAGCTTGGCGCTTGTGCCATTCGGGTTGGTCACTACGGCGTCGCGATTGCCAAGCGGCGTTTTTTGCGTCGTCTTGGCGCTTAGCACAATGATGTCTTCCTCGATGCTAACGATGGTGATGGAGACTTGTGATCCGCCCTGGCAGAAGGATGTGCAATCAAAGCGCGCTTGAGTGCCTTGATTGAAACCAGTGCCAGTAAGAGTCACCGTCATTGTGTTGAACGTCGAAAGCTTGGCCGGGCTGGCGCTGATGATGGTCAGCGTACGCGGCAACACTTCGATGGATTGCGGCGCAGTAGCGTTCACACCGCCTTTACCGTCAGAGACGGTCAGCGTGATCCAGTGAATGCCAACTGGCAGCGTAACGTTGACGATTGCGCCCTCTGCAATTACCGCATCGCCGTCTTTCCAGACATAGCTTAGCGGGTCCAGATCGGGATCGCTGGATTGCGATCCGTTAAGTTCGACGACAGCGCCTTGCTTGCTGGTGGCCTGTACGGTTGCAGCCAGCGCCGCCATCCGGGCGGTCGGCGCATTATTGGTATTGCCGCCACCGCCACCGCCACCGCCACCGCCGTCCCCACCCCCATCACCATCTCCAGGGCCGCCTGGGCCATTGCCACTGCCTGTGTCATCATTTTCGATGTCGCTGAGTTGAATGCGGAAGTACAGACTGTAGTACGAACCCCCCTTGCTATCAGTGGCGACAATGCGGACGTTAGTTGCCACTGCCTGATCGCCTGGATGCGGCGCAAGGATGAGTTTCGCCTGACGCGCGATCGGGTCAATCGCGTCCAACCGCGCGTAGGCGGGCGCGCCTTGCAGCGCGAACGTGACAGGGTCGTTTTCGGCATCCGTTGCCTGCAAAGTAATCTCGCGCTGTTTATCCACGACGACGTATTGATCGTTCAGATTGGCCGTAACGGGCAGTTTATTGCTTGCGGTGCCGCCAGTCTGTGGGAAGTTGCCGCCGCCTTTTTTGACCTCAACTTCCATCGTCGCCTTCGATTCGTTGCCTGCGTTGTCACGCGCAGTGAAGGTGACCGTGGTTTTGCCAATCGCGAAAAGATAGCTCGGTAAAACCGACGATTTGACTGTTACGTTGCCGTCCACGGAGTCGTAGGCCACGGGCAGCGGATAAGTTACCGTCGAGCCAACGTTCGATGACGTTGTCTTGCTGATCTTCGACGGGATGCCGCTCATGACCGGCGCCGTCGTATCAACGACTTCCACCAGAGTAATCAATGGCTCGCTTGATAGCGCACTGCCATCGGTGACGATCAGTTTCAGGGTATGAGAGCCGATGCCCAAACGAAAGTCTGAGATCGGAGCGCTCGAAATTAGCGTGTCGCCGTCATACCACTTGTAGGTTAGCGGATCGCCTTCATCAGGATCGGTAGAGCTGCGGCCATCCAAACGAACAATTGTGCCCTTGATGCCACGCGCTTCAATGCCGTAGTTGATCGTTTCAAAATTGGCCGTCGGCGCATGGTTGTTCGGGTTGGTAGATGCTGTTTTCAGCAGGTAGCTGTCAGCGTTGGCCAGAACGTGCAGCGTCGCGCCGCCTTTCAATCCACCCGTCCAATTCGAACTGGCAGTTTGCGCCGTGAATGTAGCAGTCGGCAGATTGGCCATCCAGGCGAAGATAGGCGCGCCGGGCGTCAGCTTCATCCAGCCACGATGGCCTTTCAAGATCGTGTTCGTAATCGGCTGCGCATTGACCGAAGGCTTCAAATTCCCGACACGGACCTCCAATCCTCCAGCAGTCGCCGACGCCATTGCCAGCAATTCGTCATAGACCGTCGAAACCACAGAGCCGCGCGCGTTCACCGGATCAAGAATGTTTACCGGTGGGCGCGCGTAACCGAGTGTTGTTGTGTTGTCCTGCTGACTTGGCAGGCCGGCGATGGCCAACGTCGCGGGCAGGCGGTCGTAGTTTGCGCCATCGAACTTGATGTCCGAAGTTTGGATGTCGTCGTTGCGCGGCACTGCGCCAGGCGCGTTCTTTGCCACGGCCAAGGCGTTGTAACCAAACGAAGCGCCATTCTGCTCTTTGACCTGCGCGCTGCCGATCAGGAAGTTGAAATTTAACGGCAAGGCACGCGCGTCAATCGTCATTGCCAGGAGCCAGCCCTTCTGATTCGCCGCAAAATCCTGCGGATTGATCGTTGTCGTCTGATTCGGAAAAAGGCTGATAATCGTGTCGGTCATCAGCGTTGAATCGGCCAGACCGGTGAAGAAGATACGTAAGCGGGCTTTCTGCGTCGGGTGTGTGTTGGTAATGACAATCTGCGAATTGCCGAAGATTCCACTGGTGAAGCGTGAAAAGATAAGCGCACTTCCCGCCTTCATTTCGCTTGCGCCAAGCGAACCGGCGGGCGCATCCGGCAGGTTCGAGGTCGCCACATCATTGGCCGGAATCGGCGGCGCGGCAATCGGCACTTTCATGCTGAACGAATCCAGGCGGCTGAGCACCTGCATGTGCCGCGCGCTGTTATGCGCGTCGCCAACACCATCAGTGAAGCTGATGCCGAGTAGTGGGACGGGCGTGCCCGCCACCTGCGCGGCGAAACTGCCCCAGCCCGCGCGATCCGGCGTGATGAAACTGCTTAATGCGGGGGCCGCCCAGATGTTGCTGACAGGGCCGTTTAAACCGCAGGCTGAATCCACGATTTGAGGATACGGCCTGCCGCTTTGATCATACGCAATCGCCGTTACCTTTAGCGCCTGAGATGTATTGCCGCCCAGGTCTGCCAGGGGACTGAAGAGCGAGACATCCGTGCGAACCGTGCTTTGCGGTGCCGAACCTAGATTCGGGTCTTGATTCTGAATTTGATCCAGGGCAATTGCCTGCGGCAGCCTGTCGTAATCTGTATCGTTAAACTTGACCGTTGCGCTGATCGCGCCTTCGGAGATGTTGACAGCGCCAGCAGTGCGTTTGGCCACGCCGATCGCGTTATAGCTCGCTTCATGGCCATTGGCATCGCGAATACTTGCGCTGCCTATCAGCCAGTTGAACTGCGTCGGTATGCCCTGTGAATTGACGGCAGAGGCGATTAGGTAACCGGTCTTGCCAGGATCTTCTGTGCTGGCCAGCAGTGTGCGGGTCTGATTGGGGGCCAGGTTTAAGAACATGTTCGCGACCAAGCAATCGCGAACGAAGAATATGCGGACAGTTACACCATCACGTGGATTGGTGTTAGTCAGCGAAATAATCGTGTTGACACCACCTGGATTCGAATTGCTGCTGGCGTACTTCGGCAGGAAGAGAAGGCTTCCGGCTTTGGTATTGCTTGCTGCGCTCTTGGGCGCGTTCGATCCAACCTGCGGAACGCCTGGTCCAACAGACGGCTGATCGTTTTGAACCGCGGCCGGCAGTGGGGAGAAGGAATTAAGTGAATCATTCCAGGCTGCGGATGCCTGGCGTCCGGCGGTCAGCACTGCCAAACAGGCGGCCATTATTACCAATGCCAGCAGGCAAGCGGCAGATTTGCGGGAAAAGATAGAGTGAGAATGCGTGTATTTCATTTGTCTAAATCTGTGAGGGTTGAACTGCATAACAAAAATCTCCTCGTCAGCGAATAAGCTCAAAGAGGGCTCAAAGTAGGTATTCGGAAACAGGCCTCAACCTTGGCGAATGAATGAATATTGAATAAAAACGATGGGTCGCGAATGATTTGTTGTGAAACAGCTGATCGCAGGTTCGACGCCGCACCGGTCCGAATGAAACATCTTCACCAACAGGTGAATGTTCAAGCGCCACGCCAGTTGTCTTTCAGACGATCCCAGCAAGGGACGTCCGCACGGTCAGCTTTGAATTGAGATGCGCTTGATGCTGGGCAGGCGGTCAAGCTCGGATGATTGATGTCCGCAGAATCGGGGTACGGAAGTAGGTCTAAGGTGCTGTCAGCGCTGTGGCCAGTTGCCGTGAGGTCATCGCTTAAGCGGGGCGGAGAGTAGCATAAGCTTTTAGGCGTCGCAAGATATTTTGCAGTCAGTGGTTTCCAGGCTTTTACTGTTGGAATGCAGGACTCATTCAAAATGCCTTGAGAGTTGGATCCGCAAATGCGCCGCCAGCGGCAAATAGTTGCAACAGATTTCCGGGCAGGTTCGTTCTTTCGTCCTGGCTCACATCTGAATCACCAAAGCTCACACAAAAACAGCCGGTCGCTTAACCCATGCGCTTCCGGTACCGTACTGATCAAGGCAACACAATGAGATTATTTTTTGAGGGAATCAGAATCGCGCTCGCCTCACTTCGGGCGCACAAGCTGCGGTCGTTTTTGACCTTGCTGGGCGTGATCTTCGGCGTCATGACGGTCGTGGCGGTGGCGGCGGTGATCGAAGGCTTTTTCCGCTACGTTGACCGCACGGTGACGGCGGATTTGGGGACCAACACCGTGCTGCTGGACAAATTCGGCATCATCACCAGCTTCGAAGACTTCATCAGCGCCAATCGCCGCAACAAAGACCTGACGCTGTCAGACACCGAATACCTGCGCGAACGAATGACGCTGGCGCAGTACATCGGCGCGCAGAGCTTTTCGAACGGTGAAGTCCGTTCAGCCACCGGAAAGATGACCAATGTTACCATCAAGGGGAACACGCCCAATATGGTTTACATTGATTCATCGGTGCCGGACTTGGGCCGCTACGTCAGTGATAGCGATAACGAGCGCCGCCGCAACGTGGCGATGATCGGCGTCGAGGTAGCCGACAAGCTCTTCAATAAACGCGAAGTCGTGGGCCGCGAACTCAAAATCAATGGGATGCCGTTTGAAATCGTTGGCGTGGTCAAAGAGCGCGGCACGTCCTTCGGCCAGTCGCAGGACGATTTTCTGATCATCCCGCTTTCCACTCATCAGAAGATGTTCGGCGCGCGCGCCAGCCTGACCATCTCCGTCCGTGGCTATGACAACTCCAATTTGCAGGACGTGCAAGATCAGGTTCGCATGCTGATGCGCGCCCGCCACCGATTGAATTACAGCGATAAAGACACCTTCGGTTTCGTCACGGCGGATGCCATCAACAACTTCGTGCAGGCGCTGTTTGGCATCATCGCGGCGGTGGCGCTGGGCGTGACTTCAATCTCGCTGGTGGTCGGGGGCATCGTCATTATGAACATCATGTTGGTGACCGTGACCGAACGAACGCGCGAGATCGGCATTCGCAAAAGCTTGGGCGCGCGCCGCAAAGACATCCTGATCCAGTTTCTGGCTGAATCCACCACGCTTTCGATAGTCGGCGGGTTGATTGGTCTGTTGCTGGCTTATGGTATTTCTATACTGTTGGTCAAATTTTCGCCGATCCCAGCGGAAGTGCCAATCTGGGCGGCGTTCCTGGCTATTGGCGTTTCCAGCGGGGTCGGCCTTGTGTTCGGCAGTTATCCGGCATGGAAGGCGGCGAAGCTTGACCCGATTGTGGCCTTAAGGGCGGAGTAAACCTATGATCAAACAACAAGCCAAAGAACTTTTCTCGCAAGCAATTGTTACGCTCTGGGCAAACAAGTTCCGTTCATTTCTGACGCTGCTTGGCGTGGTGATCGGAACGGCAACGGTAATCGGCGTAGCGTCGCTGGCCAGCGGGTTGGAAGCCGGATTCAAGGAGCAAATTGAACAATTCGGCACCAACGTCGCATTTGTCAGCAGGTTGGGCGGTGGCCCGCGTCACACGGACTTCACCGAAGAAGAGCGCCAGCGCAAACCGATCACGTTAGAAGATGCCATCGCGCTAAGCCAAATGCCTTCTGCCATTGCTGCATCGCCGATCCTGCGTCCGCCAGGAATCCCCCCGTCCGTCAAGTTCCACAACAACGAAGTGAAAACGCCGCAGGTGCGCGGCGTTTGGGCTGCTTATGCTTACACGCGCGAAGTCGCCATCAGTCGCGGGCGCTTCTTCAATGAGATTGAAGATCAGCACAGCGTTGAGGTCGCCATCATCGGTTACGACATTGCTGAACGATTGCTGTCGGGGTACGAACCGCTGGAGAAAGAGATTCAGATTGGCAACAAAGTCTTCCGCGTTATCGGCGTGCTGGAAAAATCGAAGAACATTCTGGGCGGCGGCGGGCCAAACGCCGACAGCATGATCTTCGTGCCCTATAACGTCATGCACGCGATGTACCCGATGCAGGACGATCACTTCGTCGCGCTCGGTTCGCGGCAGGGTCAACTGGACAAACTGGTGGACGATGCGCGCGAACTGATGCGCCGCCGTCGCAACGTGGCTTACGACAAACCGGACAGCTTTGAAATCAATACGCCGAGCGGCATTCAGGAAAGTTTCGGCAAAATGCTTTCGATGGTGGCGATGATAGTGATCCCGATTGTCAGCGTAGCGTTGCTGGTGGGCGGCATCGGCGTGATGAACATCATGCTTGTTTCAGTGACCGAACGCACCAAAGAGATCGGCGTCCGTCGCGCCATCGGGGCCAAACGCCGTGACATCATCTTCCAATTCCTGCTTGAAGCCAGCCTGCTGACTGGCATTGGTGGTGTGCTCGGCATCATCTTCGGTTACCTGGTCAGTGGGCTGCTGAAATTGTTTAGCTTCCCCTCGCAGGTACCCATGATCTTCGTTGTCATTGGCTTCAGCGTTTCAGTGGCGATTGGGTTAGTTGCGGGAATGTATCCGGCGTACAAGGCTTCGCGGCTCGATCCGATTGAGGCATTGAGGTACGAGTAATGCGACTGCCAATCGCAATTGGGATCAACCATTATGCCTCTGCCTGAGTTTGATGATCGTGGAGATTTGCCCGTG
>JBDSAM010000456.1:0-3909 GCA_039922135.1 Blastocatellia bacterium | reverse complement strand
CCAGCCGGAAGGCCGCGATGTTTTGCAGCTCTGTCTTCCAGATCATCTTGACGCGATGTTTGGTCGGCGCGTAGCCAGCGGCCAGCGATGAACCATCTTTCATCGGCAGGTACTTTTGTCCGCCGTTCGAAATGTCATCCACTTCGGGTTTGACGACGATCCATTCGGGCTGATTCGCCCTGGCTTGCATTTCCCACGCGGCCACCCGCTGCTGCCAATCGGGCGCGCGATGTTGCATTTCGGCTTCGATTTCGCGCGTGCGGCGAAAGATTTCGGCGCGCTTCATCTGCTCTTCTGGCGTGTAGACGGCGACGTTTGCTTCGTTTGAATTGTTTAGAAAGGCGAAGAGTTTGTAATACTCCTCCTGCTTCAGTGGATCGAACTTGTGGTTGTGGCACTGCGCGCATTGAATCGTCAGGCCGAGTACGCCTTTGCCGATGGCATCCATGCGGTCGAACATCGCTTCCATGCGGAATTGTTCGGGTTCGATGCCGCCTTCTTCATTGATCATCGAATTGCGCAGGAAGCCTGTGGCGACAATCTGATCCTGCGTTGGGGCAGGGAGCAGATCGCCGGCAATCTGTTCGATGATGAATTTATCGTAGGGCTTGTCTTGATTGAGCGCGTTGATCACCCAGTCGCGGTAAAACCAGGCATTGCGCTGCTTATCTTTTTCATAGCCGTCTGAATCGGCGTAACGCGCGGCATCCAGCCAATGACGGCCCCAACGTTCGCCGTAATGCGGCGAGGCTAACAATCGTTCAACCTGCTTTTCATAAGCCTTCGGCGATTTGTCGGCCAGAAAGGCGTCCATCTCTTCCGGCGTTGGCGGCAGTCCAATCAAATCCAGGCTCACGCGGCGCAGCAGCGTGACTTTGTCAGCTTCTGGCGATGGCGTCAGGCCTTCTTTTTCCAAGCGAGCGAGCACAAATTGGTCAATCCCTGTACGAACCCAGGCTTTGTTTCTGACTTCTGGCAGCGCCGGGCGAACGGGCGCAACGAAAGCCCAATGCTTTTTGACTTCGCCGTCAATACTGGCTGCTTCGGGCCATTCAGCGCCTGCGTCAATCCAGGCTTTGATCAATGCGATCTGTTCGGGCGCAAGCGGCTTGCTGCCCATCGGCATGCGCGCTTGATCGCCGATGCCCGCGATGCGTTGGTACAAATGGCTCTCTGCCGCTTTGCCAGGAACGATGACTTTGCTCAGCGCGCCTCTTTTGGAATCCAGGCGCAAGCCCGCCGCCTGCTTTTTTGCGCCGTGGCAACCCGAGCAAGAAGCCGCGAAGATAGGTTGAATGTCGCGGACGAAATCAATGCTCTGCTGTGCTGCGGCGTTCGGCTGCCAGTTACTCGCTACAGCCGCAGAAACCGCCCCGGCCACAAAGATAATGGTGACGACTAACGATAGCTTTCTTTGAGTCATTTCCTGTCACACTCACTCACCCGCGTTGCGCGTGAGTGGTAAAGTTTCGTGCTTGGTTTTTATGGGAGAGAAGGATTCGTTTCAGACAGAAGCAGATTATCCCCAGCCAGGTTGTTATTACAAGGTTTGGCCATTTGTTGACGAGATGCCGGTGCGCAGAATAAAGTTTCGCCGTTCCGCAAATTCTTCCAACTCATTCAACATATCAACAGGGCGGTTTAATTCTGATGCAAATAGCAAATCTGGCGAAAAGGCTTGTGCTGGCGGCCGTGACCTTGGGCGTTGTTCTCTATGTTGGCGCACGGCTGTCCGGGCCAGTTGGCGCTGCGCCTGATCTATTCAAGGAGAAAGTCCAACCAATCTTTGAGCAGAACTGCGTGATATGTCATGGCGCAAAAGTGCAGCGCTCCGGCCTGGATTTGCGCACCGAAGCATCTGTGCTGAAAGGCGGTTCACGCGGCGCAGCCGTGGTTGCCGGGCAACCGGGAAAGAGTCTGCTGTACAAGCTGATCAAGCACACGGAAGAACCCGCAATGCCGATGGGCGGCAAATTGAGCGACGCCGAGATTGCCGTTGTTGGCGAATGGATTCGGCAACTGCATCCAGAAACTCTGGCAAAGACAATCGCTGTCGCCTTTGATGCCGCGCCAGTACGCCAGCCTGGTTATTCGATTACGGACAAAGACCGCCAGTTCTGGTCATTCGTCAAACCTGTCCGGCCCGTCGTTCCCCGCACTGCTTTGAACGCTAAAAATCGTGCGTGGGTCAAAAACGAGATTGATGCCTTTGTATTGGCCGGGCTGGAAGCGAAAGGATTGAAGCCTTCGCCCGCCGCGCCGCCACGCGAACTGTTGCGCCGCGTCTATTTCGATGTGATTGGCTTGCCGCCTTCGCCAGAAGAGATGGCGGCTTTTTTGAAAGACCCATCGGAAAAGGCTTACGCGCAGGTCGTTGAAAAACTGCTAAGTAGCCAACATTACGGCGAACGCTGGGGCCGTCATTGGTTGGATTTGGCGCGTTATGCTGACAGCGGTGGATATGAATTCGACGTGGACCGCCCGAACGCCTGGCGATACCGTGATTGGGTGATCAAAGCGTTCAATGCGGATATGCCTTACGACCAGTTTATCCGCGAACAATTAGCAGGCGATCAGCTTGGCATAAACAGTCCTGAAGCTCTGATCCCAACGGCCTTCTGCCGCAATGGCCCGACTGTGGATAACGCCGATAACGAACAGACGCGCTCGGACGAACTGGACGATATGGTGACAACGACATCAACGGTCTTTCTTGGACTGACGGTGGGTTGCGCGCGCTGCCACGATCACAAATACGATCCGATCCCGCAGAAAGACTATTACAGGATGCAGGCAGCCTTCTTTTCGTTCAAAAAGACTGAAGATGTGATGGCGACGGAAGAAGGGAAAGCCGCCTACAAGGCCGCCAATAAAGCCATTGACGAAAAGCTGAAGCCATACAAAGCCAAAATCGCCGCCATCGAAAAACGCGTACGCGAAAAGCTGATGGCCGAAAAGGTAGAGTTTCAGGTCAGGCTTTCTGAATCTGCCGGCGTGGTCAACGATCAGAATCGCGAACAGTATCGTCAGGAAACCGCCGCACGCCTGGCCAAGGCCGTCAACCTGCAGCCGGAAGAGATAGACGAACTGCTGACGCCCGAAGAGCGCGATGCGCGCAAAGCCGTCCAAGCCGAGATGGAGGCGATCAACAAAACGCGCCCGCCGCTGTTGCCTGCTGTGATGGGCGTGACCGACATTGATAAGCCCGGACAGGCGTACTTATTGAAACGCGGCGACATCACGATGAAAGGCGATCCGGTTGAACCGGGCTTACCATCAGTTTTGTGCGGCGACGCCAGCTTGCAGCCTGTCAATCGCCGCAAACAGATGGCCGATTGGATCGCAAACAAGGAGAATCCATTGACCGCGCGTGTGATTGCCAACCGCATCTGGCAATACCATTTCGGCGCTGGGCTTGTCCGCACACCCAGCGATTTTGGCGCTACCGGCGACCGGCCCAGCCATCCGGAATTGCTGGACTGGTTGGCCGTGGAGTTTATGGAAGGACGCGGGGACGGTGCGACAGGGCGACGAGGCAATGGGGCAAATCAACCAACCACCAACCACCGACCACCGACCACAGGTGCGTGGAGCTGGAAGGCAATGCATCGGCTGATTCTGCTGTCGAACACTTACCGCCAATCAAGCAAGTTCGATGAGAAGGCAGCCGCCGTTGATGCTGAAAATCGCCTGCTCTGGCGCGCCAATCCGCACCGGCTGGAAGGCGAGCTTCTGCGCGACTCGATTCTAGCCATCAGCGGCAAGTTGAACCCGAAGATGTTTGGCCCAGGCATCTACCCACGCATTGACCCTGACATTATCAACACCGGTTCGCGCCCGCGCTGGCCGCTGGATGCGAAAGACAACGAAGAAACGTGGCGCCGCAGCATCTACATCTTCGTCAAACGT
>JBDSAM010000455.1:0-6440 GCA_039922135.1 Blastocatellia bacterium | reverse complement strand
TCTGGCCCCGTGATGCCCTTAATACCGTAATGGCGAGCCAGCCGTTCATTCAAGAATGTGTATTTACCGCTGATCAAATCCTGAATGCTGCGGTCTTCGAGAATGATGTTTTGAAAGAACACTTCAGTCTCTTTCAGCATTGAAGCGCGCAGGTACTCGTCGAAATCAGGGAAGCGATCGCGGTCGGGTTGCACCGATTCCAGGCGGCGAATCTCCAGCCATTGCCCGGCAAAGTTCTCAACCAGCGCGCCGACCTTCGCGTCTTTCAGCATCCGCCGCACCTGCGCCGCGAGCACAGCCGGATTACGCAGGCTGCCGTTGTCAGCGCTTCGCAACAATTCATCGTCCGGCATGCTGCTCCACAGGAAGTAAGACAGGCGCGAGGCCAGTTCGTGCGGACTTATCCGGTAAGACGCGGCTGCGATTTGCGGATTGCGATCCTGTTCAATGCGGAAAAGGAAATCGGGGGAGACCAGAATCGTTTGCACAGCCAGCGCCAAGCCCTGTTCAAACGAACGCCCGCGTTGTTGGGCATTGGCCACAATGGCGGTTAGGCCGTCTACTTCGGCAGCTTCGACTGGACGGCGAAAGGCGCGATGGGCCAAATCGCCGACGATCTTGCGCGTACAACTTGGTTGATGTTCGCCGCTGCGATGGCCGCATGTATAAAGCTTCTGCTGCGATTCCGCCGACGGACCTTTGGCATAATCGAACGGCCCGTTGATTTCCAATTCGGCAATCGCCATGCCGTCAAAGGTGGGCTTGCGATTCTTGAAGCGTTCGATGGCTTCCTGCCGTTGCTTGATTTGTTCCGGCGTAGCGTCGGCGGGCAAAGGCTGGAAGTTGCGCCCTTGACCGGGCGGCGGTTGCGGCAGCTTTGAAGGATTCGGTCCGTTGAACGACGGCGGCAAGCCTTCAAATAAACGCGGGAACGCGGCAATCAATTGGTGCTGTCCGGCAGTAACTTTCATCCGGACTTCCATAAATGTCGGCAGCACTTCGTTGGTCGCTGTCACTCGACGGATGACTTCAAATGATTTGATCATCTTGCCATCAATGTAAAAGTCCAGCATCTGGGCTTCAGAGCCGGGCGGCTTTGCGCCATCGGCGCGGACGCGGAATTGGTACTCGCCGGTCGCCGGAAAGCGATGCGTCAGGTGATACGAACCCGGATGCGAAATGCCCGTCACGTCGTAATCCTGCATCGTGTAAAACGGCGGCTGTTCCAGCTTGACGGGATTGTTTTCCAACCGGCGCGGGCGCACCGGCTCGATGCGGAAGGTCTGCGGTTTCAGGTCGGGGCCGAAGAGGGCCAGCCGCGCGATCTTTTCAGCCGCGGCCAGGTACTTTTCCATCAGCGTCGGTGACAGCGACAACGCGTCGGCAATGTTGTCGAAGCCGTGGGCCGAATCGTCCTGCGGAAAGTCGTTGGCGGGTTCCGTATCCACGCCGAGCAGATCGCGCACCGTGTTGTTGTATTCGGCGCGATTCAAGCGCCGCGCCGTCACGCGACCGGGATCGGGTTTGACCAGCCGGTCGGCGCGCGCGAATTCCTGCGTGATCCAGCGCGTGACTATTTCGACAGCAGCCTTATCGGGACGCGGCATGCCTTTCGGCGGCATCTGTCCGGTCTGCAATCGCAGAAGTACTTCTTCCCAGACCTCGCGGTTTTGCGTGACGGCTGCCGCGTCCTGAAAAACCTCCAAATTCAATCCACCGGATTTCGACTTTGCATCGTGACAACCGATGCAGTGTTCGGCAAGGAATGGCTGCACGGTTTGTTTGAATGCATCCGCTCTTTGTGGCATCTGCGCTTTCTGTGCCCGGCTTACTGGCAACAGCGCCGCCAAACACATCAACCCAAATACGATTAACAACGAAAGCTTGAATGAACGCACTAAAAACCTCGCTATTGCTCAATCAATCGGTAACTGACAAACGCCAACTGTTTACTGTCGGGCGACCACGAAGGCACGTTGATCGTGCCTTGCCCGCCGAAGAGTTTGGCCAGCACCTGAATTTCTCCGCCACCGACTGGCATTAGGCGTAGAGTTACGTCTTTGTTGGCCGGATGGCCTTCCACGTCTTTTTCAAACGTGACAAAGACCAGCCATTTGCCGTCCGGCGAAGGATGCGCAAACCAGTTGTTGTGATCGTCTTTGGTAATCTGCGTCTGTTCACTGCCATCTGGCTTCATCCTCCAGATTTGCATCAGGCCCGTGCGCACCGAATTGAAATAGATGTACTGGCCATCGTGGGAATACTCCGGCCCGTCGTCCAAGCCGTTCGCCGTGGTCAGGCGCTTTTCTTCTCCACCTTCAACGGGAATTGAGTAGACGTCGAAGCTGCCGTTGCGGTCGGCGCAATAGACCAGCGTCTTCCCATCCGGTGACCAGCCGTGCCAGTACGACGGCGCAAGCTGCGTCACGCGGCGCGGCGTACCGCCTGCAATCGGCAAAACGTAAATCATCGAGCGGCGCTGCTCTTGTGACTGATCGCTGATGGCCATCCAATTTCCATCAGGCGAAATGCCGTGATCGTTGTTGCAGCGAATGGCAAAGCCCGTGTCTATTGCCTGCGGTTCGCCACCCATCACAGATAGCTTCATCATTCGCCCGCCCTGATTGAACAGAAAATACTTCCCATCGCGCGACCAGTTGGGCGCTTCAAAATGGGCGCGCTTGGTATAGACCACTTTGCGATCCTTGGAAGCGATGGCGATGGTTTCAAGCGTGCTTTCAATAATTGGCGCTGGACGCTGTTTCAGTTCGACGTTTGAAAAGACTGCTTTTTCGATGGCGTTGTTATCGTGGGCGCAAACTCCCAAACCGACATAAAAGTTCCCTTCCAGCTTGATTCGGAACGAACCACCAGCCGATTGCAGCGCTTCGCCTTCTTTGGCAATAGACATCCAAACATAATCGCCGCGCTTTTCGATCTGTAGGCGAGTTGGCCCTTTGACGTTGGATTGAATCTCACGCGTCGGACCGCCCTTCACTTCGCGGTATTGCAGCGAGGTCAGCCCATCGCCGTGCAGCGCGGCATCGGCGTATGGAGAATCCGGATCAAGGCTTTGGCGAATGACAAGCACGCCTTTGCGATGCGCGTTGCCACCAGTGCCAAGAACGCTGATGTCCGCCGCCAGCGATAGATCGCCAGAAACGCGTTTATAAACATAGTGAAACGCATCGGTCGTCGCCCACATGTTTTCGCCGCCGCCCGCTATGGTGTAAGTCTTCTTGGCTTCGTTGTATTCAACCGAGCCCGGCATTTTGACCGCGCCAATGTCGCGATGGTCATCAAACAAGCCGATCTTGGGCGCTGGTTGATTGTTTTGCGAAGCGACGGGACGGCCTGAAAACAGCAGCCCGCCGCAAAGGAGCAGTAGCAAGGTGCAGGTGATTAGTTTCATATCAGCGTTTTTCCTTTATCACTTCTTCAGCATGCCCAGATCGGCCAGCCATTCTTGAAATCGGATGTGCCACGTGCCGAACGGAATTCCACCGCGCGGCTTGATGCCGTTCGCATGTCCGCCGTGACCATAAATATGCAGTTCCGCTGGCACCTTCACGTTAAAAAGTGAATTGAAGAACTCAACCGTCTGCCGCGCGTGAGATGCATCGTCAACGCCTGCGCTGGTCAGAAAGGCCGGTGCCGCATCCGCCGGAGCCGTGATGTCCATGCGTCCCCAGCCCGCATAAACCAAGCCCACGAAATCGGGGCGGCAGCTTTGTTGTTCAATCGGATCAGGCGCACCCGCCTTGCCGCGATCAAAACGGATGTCGGCCAGCGCAGCCAATGCGCCGCCCGCGGAAAAGCCCAACAGGCCAATGCGCGTTGGGTTGATGTTCCATTCTTTGGCACGCGCGCGAATGATGCGGATGGCACGCTGTGTATCCTGCAACGCCTCGCCTTCGACGGTGTATTTGTAGTTCGGCGTTTGCGCCAAACGATATTTCAAAATGAAGACGGTGACGCCCAAGCTGTGCAGCCATTCATTCAAATCGTAGCCTTCCGTGCCCGTGTTCAATTCACGATGACCGCCACCCGCTGCAATAATCAGCGCCGTGCTATTCGCTTTGCCTGGCGGTGCAGGAAAGACTTCGATGGAAGGATTATGAATGTTCTTGAATTGCCGGACAACTTGCCCCGGTTGAGGATCAGGTGGGTTGGTAATCTCTTTTTCGCCCGCGCCTTGCAACGTAGGATGGCCAGCCGGCCAAAGGTAGATCACTTGCGGAGCGGGTTCCGCCGCATAAGCCACAGCCGAAATCAGCACGGGCAGCAGCAAAAATAGACCGAAGATCTTGCGAAACATTGATGGATATTTCCTTCCGTTGGGATTTGGTCTGAATGCGACCTGACTCATCTGACCACAGCTTGCGAAAATGTGGAAACGTGTCAGTAGCCTGACCGTGAGGGAGGGCTTGGCTTACAGTACCAAGCTCTCCCTCACGGGTCAGGCTACTGACACTAACTCAAGCATCAGAAAACCAGCTTGAGCGCCAATTGAATTTGGCGCGGGCCGTTGGCCTGACCGCTGACCGTGCCGAAGGCGCTGTTATCAACAGTGCCGTTCGGACCGTTGAACTGCACGCGGTTGAAGGCGTTGAAGAACTCGGCGCGGAACTGGGCGTTCCATTTGCCCTCGTGGAAGTAATTATTCTTGAAGAGCGAAAGGTCGAAATTCTTCTGCCCATCCTGCCGCAGGTTCGGCATCACGCGCGGTGCGTTGCCAAAGGTGAAGGCTGGCGTCTGCGAGAAGGCCGCGCGGTTGAACCATTGCAACAGCTTGTCGGTCTTGCTGCCATCCAGGTTCGCGTTCGCCCCGTTCCAGGTCGGACGCTGTGACGGATTGAAGAGGCCAACTGTGTTCGCGCTCTGGTTGATGATGATCGGCAAGCCGCTTTGGAACGTGACGATGCCGTTGAACTGCCAGCCGCCGACAACCCAATCCGCCGCCCGATGCCAGTCCTTGCCGAAGCGTTTGCCGTGGCCAAACGGCAGGTCGTAAACAAAGCTGCTGACAAAACGATGGGTGATGTCTTGCGTGCCGATGGATCGTTCAGCCGCGCGGTTGTAGGCATCCTGCCGCGCGCCCGCCTGGCCCAGAAAGCCGACCGTCGTCGAAACGTCGTCAATCAGCTTGCTCCAGGTATAGGCCAGCAGGAAGCTCAAACCGTTTGAGAAACGCTTGTCTGCTTTGAGCGTGCCGCCGTGATAAATCGAAAAACCATAAGGCACGCGGAAGGCGTTGATGCCAGTGTATTGCGGGAAGGGCCGCAGCAGTTGGCCCCGCGCCACCGTCGCAAATCGCAACGATGACGACGGATTGGTGACGATCCCAAAGAAGGGATTCGGCACTTGATCCTGCAACTTCGTCCCCAGGCTCAGAAATGAAGCAGGCAATTGCGATTGTGTCAGGCCGCTCTCGCCGTTCAGCAGGCGCGTGCCTTTGCTGCCGATGTAGGCCGCTTCAAACAGAATCTTGCCCGGCAGTTCGCGCTGCACATTGAAGTTCCATTGCTGAACGTATGGACTGGCCGGATCGGGGATGACGCCAGCGCCAATGCCCAAACCTATGTTGGTTAAATTGCCGAGCGCTGAACCAGTCGGTAAATTGAAGCCGTTCGGAAACGGGTTATCGAGCGAAGCAATCGGCGTCCTCCCGTCCAGGCTGACAACCATCGAACTGGCGGATTGAAAGCCGATCATGCCCGCCGAACCGGTGTGCCCGGCGGCTTGCAGACCCGAAGGCGCGTAGTAAATGCCGTAGGCGGCGCGAATGACCGTTTTGTCGGCAATGTTGTAAGCGAAGCCGATGCGCGGCCCCCAATTGTTCTTGTCGGTCGGCGCTTGGCGGCGGTCGTCGGCAGTGACAAAACGGATCGCGCCTTTCAGCGCCGCTGGCGTGAAGAAGTCATTGGCAGGCACGCGGCTGGCAATCGGCGAAGGCGCATCGAAATCGAAGACGCTGTAACGATTGAAGCGCTCAGTGCGCGGCACGTCCAGGTCATAACGCAGCCCCAGCGTCACGGTCAGCTTCGGCGACACCCGCCAGTTGTCTTCAAAGTACCAGGCCCAGTACGGGCTGGACGAAGCCGGTGTGGGATCGTGGCTGACGGTTCCGCTGTTCGGCACGCCGATCAGCAGCGACGCGAGGCCAAAGCCCGCTGTGCTCGCTCCTTGATTAGGATCGCGCTGCGTCCACAGCGGCTGGAAGCTGTATTGGCCCGAAGGCTGGCCCAATTGCAGGAAGTTGAGCATCAGCTTGCGGTAATCCATACCGGCTTTGAACGTGTGACGCGAATATGTTTTCGTCACGTTCGCGTTGAAGCTGTGCGTGGTTTGGAAGATACCCAGATCGTTAAAGGTTTCCTGCCCCAGCGACGACAGGCCGTTGACATCGAAGCGCGGGAATTCCAGCGCGTCGGCCACGG
>JBDSAM010000454.1:0-13137 GCA_039922135.1 Blastocatellia bacterium | reverse complement strand
CAAAAGAGAAGCAATAATGAAGTAGTTCAGCGTTAAATCCGGTCTCTCTGATTGCAAAAGCAGAGCAGCCAAGATCTGCATTAGGGGGTCTCCTTGTCAAAAAATAGGGATTTGGTTTGAGTAAAATTCCGGGCAGCGAAGTTATGGCTGATTGCCTATGGCACCGAATAAGTCATAAATTCGAATCAGCGCCGGGCCCATCAACACTATCAAAAGCGCCGGAAAGATAAACAACAGCAGGGGGAAAATCAACTTGATGGCCGCTTTCGCCACCATCTCTTCGGCGCGTTGGCGGCGCTTGGTTCGCATTGAATCGGCAAAGACGCGCAAGGAATCCGCGATGGAAGTGCCGAAGCGATCTGTCTGCACCAGCATCGCCACCAGCGATTTCATATCGTCTACGCCCGTGCGGTCGCCCAGATTGCGCAAGGCTTCGTCACGGGGCTTGCCTGCGCGGATTTCACGATTTGTAACGTTCAACTCTTCGGACAAATTCGGTTCGACCAGCTCCATCTCGCGCCCCACGCGGTGCAGCGCGGCGTTCAACCCTAAACCCGCTTCGACGCAAACCACCATCAGATCAAGCGCGTCAGGCAGAGCACGCGTGATTCGTCCTTTGCGCTTGGTGATCATCCGCGAAAGCAAGAACGACGGCAGGAACGCGCCGAATCCAAATGAAACCATCGTCAAACCCAGGGTTCCGCTGTCCAGCGGTTTGTGCATTACGACAGTCAGAAAGAAAAACACGATTGTCGGCAATAACAACGTCGAAGTCAGCCGGACGGCACGATAGACCGTCGTCGCGTTTTCGCTGTACAACCCAGCCTGAATCAGCCGCTTTCGCAGCCGCCGCAAATTTCGCGGCGAAGGCTGCGGCACAAACCCCGCGATCGGTTTGGCAAAGCGCTCGACCATCACCGAAGACACAGCGGGTTGTTGAACGTCTTCAACGGCACGCGGATTCATCTCTCGCAGGCGCGTCTGCACCGCGCTTGTCGGGCGCACCACCAGGAAGTAGCCCGCGACGCCCAGGCTAACAATCCCCAGAAAAAGCGTTGAAAAGAAGAGAAATGCGTTGATGTCCATAGCTCTCTGATTGGTTTTTCAGTTCTTTGCGGAACAGACTGAAGCCTATTCCATGGCAACGTCAGATTTCGATGTCCACAATCTTGCGAATGATCAGCCACCCGACGATCTGCATCACGACGCCCGTGCCCAGAATGTAAACGCCGTTCGGATGATCGTAGAGCGTCTTCATATAAGCCGGATTGACAATATTGATCCAGAAAAAGAGGAAGAACGGCAACGCGCTGACGATGTAACCTGACAAACGCGCCTGTGCCGACTTGGTGCGAATTTCGCCTTGGATGCGGAACCGTTCGCGGATGGTGTGACTGATATTACGTAAGACTTCGGACAAATTTCCGCCGATCTCGCGCTGGATCAGCACTGCTGTTACGCACAACTTCAGATCTAGAATCGGTACCCGCTCAATCATGTTTTCCAGCGCGGATTTGATGTTCAGCCCAAGGTTCTGCTCTTCGTAGGTCTTGGCGAATTCGCGCGCGATCGGATCGGGCATCTCAGTGGCGACCATCTGCAACGCCGAACTAAAGCTGTGCCCCGCCTGCAGCGAACGAACCATCAACTCCAGCGCGTCCGGCAGTTGTTCCAAAAAGCTATGGAACCGGCGCCGGCGTTTGTTGCCCACCCAAAAGAACGGCGCGGCCATCCCAATCACGGCCATAATGAACATCGCCATCAGCGAGCGCGTAAAGAAGAAGAGGATCAACCCGGCAAGAAACCCACCGATCATGCTGTAAATGACGAACCGGTAAACGGTGATCGTCAGATCAGCTTGCCGCAAGGTGTTCTGCAAATTGCTGAAGAATTGAAAGCGGATCAGCGTGCGGTGGAAGAGCGGGACGGTGCTCAGCAGTTCGTCTTTCAACAACTGCATCTCGCGCTGGCTGGCGCCGCCGCGCTCCGTCACCAACTGCTTCAACCGATCATCAATGCGCTTGCGGTAAGCGTCCGTGTCGCGGCTGACGAAGAAGTAGAACGCCACGATCAGGAAGACCGCAGCAATGATTGCCGGAAAAATAAAAACTACCAGATTCATAACAACCCCAAATTGCGTTCGTAGCACGGCCTTCAGGCGGCAGTGTCACTGGTAGCGTTTCCGCCTTAAGGTGGTACTACGAACGGATTATCGAGTTCTCCACCCAACCTGATTTACCTCAGCCGACACGGCGCGCGGCTCAAAGATATTGGGTGGCAGCTTGAAGCCGTACTGTTCCAGCCTTTCCGAAAAGCGCGGGCGAATGCCCGTCGGCTGGAACTGGCCCTGCACGTCGCCGTTGCGCGCGACGCCAGTGCGGACGAAGCGGTAGACCTCTTGCATCGTGATGATTTCGCCCTCCATTCCGATGATTTCGGAGACGCTGATGACCTTGCGCGAACCGTCCCCCATGCGCGAAACCTGGATAATCAAGTGGATGGCCGAACTGATCTGCTGGCGCATGGCTTTGTCGCTGATGCGCAGGTTAGCCATGGCGATCATGGTTTCCAGCCGCGACAGCGCATCGCGCGGCGTGTTGGCGTGGATCGTCGTCATGCCGCCATCGTGGCCAGTGTTCATCGCCTGCAACATATCAATCGCTTCGTCGCCGCGTACCTCGCCGACGATGATGCGGTCCGGACGCATACGCAGCGAGTTGCGCAGCAGCGAACGCTGTGTAATCTCGCCTTTGCCTTCGATGTTCGGCGGGCGGGTTTCCAGGCGAATAACGTGCGGTTGTTGCAGCAATAATTCCGCTGAGTCTTCAATCGTCACCAGGCGCTCAGTATCAGGGATAAACGACGACAGGCAGTTGAGCATTGTCGTTTTGCCCGCACCGGTCCCCCCGGAGATCAATACGTTGAGCCTCGCCTTGACGCAGGCTTCCAGCAACTGCGCCAATTCCGGCGTTAGCGCGCGCAATTCGATTAGGTTATGAATCTTCAGTGGGTCAGCGCCGAAACGGCGGATCGAAAGCATAGGGCCGTCCAGCGCCAGCGGCGGGATGATGGCGTTGACGCGCGATCCGTCTTTCAAACGAGCGTCCACCATCGGCGAAGATTCGTCCACGCGGCGGCCAATACGCGAAACGATGCGGTCAATAATCTGCATCAAGTGCGCGTCGTCGCGGAAGCTCACGTCTACCTTTTCCAGCTTGCCATACCGTTCAATGAAGACATTCTTGCAACCATTGACCAGAATATCGGCAATGGTCGAATCGGCCAGCAACGGTTCCAGCGGCCCCAGTCCAAACAACTCGTTCAGCACGTCGGCTTGAACCTTCTCGCGCTCAGCGCCACTCAAGGGCGCGTTCTCTTCATCTAGAATCCGCTGAATAGCTTTCTTGACTTGATCCTGGACTACAGCCTGCTCCAGATTTTCGAGCTTTGTCAGGTCGAGCCGGTTGATGAGCGTGCGATGAACCTTCTGCTTGAGGTCTTGCATCGCATTCGATTCCGGCGCGGCCGCTTTCGGTGCGCTGCCATTCATCTGTTCATGTAATCTACTTTTGATAACTGACATAGCCTTCTTTTTCCAACAGGGGGCGCTTGGTATACCGGAAATGAGTGAGGGGTGTGGCCAATTCTGTGGCCAACAATCTACGAGCTAATCCAGGGGCCAATCTTCAATACCAGTTGGGGACCAGTTTACGGATTTGCTGTAGCTCTCGCCAATCTTGAAGTTGGCGACCGGGGGAAGATGTTTACAGTGGAGCAGCCTCAGGGATGCGCCACTTCAGTTTCTTGCAAATCGCAAGTCAGCGTTTATTACTGAACAAAGACGTCCAACCGCTGCGTTGTTGCGGTTTGGCGGGCGTTGTTGGAGCGTCGCTTTGCGGTTTGATGCCGCCGAGCTTGCCTGCCAGAATGCCAAAATCGTGAATGATGCGCGACTGATTCTTCGAGAGCACCAATGGCTCACCTACGTTAATTGAAGCGATAGCAGCCTGGTAATCGTTGGCGATAGTTGCAAAGACTGGTGTTTCCAGCACCTTCTCCACCTGCTTCAGGTCGAACTCCGGTTTCTTCTCGTAGCGATTGACAACAACCTTGATGCGACTGCGGTCATAACCAAGCCGTGTGAAGATGTCCAGCGTGCGGCGTGCGCTGCGAATCGCTGGAATATCCAGCGTCAGCAGCAGAATCAGATCATCCGCTGAATCGAGCGCTGAAATAGTGACTTCGTTGAGCATGCGTGGCGGATCAATTACGACGTATTCGGATTGCGCGCGCAGCAACGAGATAGCACGGGTTACGTGTTCGACGCGAACGTCTTCGTCTTTGCCAATCTCGGTCGGCGCAGCCAGCAGCAATAAATGCTTTGACCGCTGCGTCAGGTAGCTGGCCAACAACTGATCGTCCAGCTTATCGAAATTGCGCACTACGTCGTGGATTGAATAGATTGGCTCCAAGCCCAGGTACAACGGTTGATCCCCCGCTTGCAGGTTCAGGTCAACGACGCACGCACGTTTACGCGACAATCGCGCCAAGCTGGCTGCCAAGTTAGCCGTGACGAATGTCGTGCCACACCCGCCTTTGCTGGCAAAGACGGCGATCACACGCCCGTGCTGCGCCTCTTCGGGCCGCGTCGTCGTCTGTTCAATTTTGGCGAAGACTGAAGCGATCTCGGATTCGACCAGTGGCTGGCGCAAAAACTCCATTGCGCCTGAACGAAAGGATTGCAGAATGATGTCCGGCGAATTGTCCTCGCTTGAACAAATAACCGCCGTGTCCGGAGCCTCAACATGGATACGTTCGACAATCTGGAAGGAATGGTTCAAATCACCATTGAGCAGCACCAGCGCCGCTTGTGGGCGCAATCGGTTGAGTTCGTCAAGCACTTGTGGAGCGCTCGGAAATTCGCCGACGATCGCCAGTGGCGTCTGGCTGGCGCTACGCAGCCGTGTTCGCTCCTGCTGGCTCAAACTTCGACCGATGATAACAACTGAAATTGCTTTCGACACTTACTTCAATTCCTTGCTTGAATCTTGTTATGCCCGCCAGCTTATTGCTTAACTATCTATGCTTGCTATGTGGGACCGGGCGTGAAAAATACTTGTTGCGGAATCAGGTTTATGAACGTTGCGAATTATAGTCTCCACGCTAATGAAACTCCATCGAAAAGGCAATTGCAGAATGGAGGGTGATATAAACCTGCCAAGCGATGGAATCTCAAGGTGCGAAGATTTACTTGACCAGTTGCACGGACATTGGCAGCCAACTGCGTTTGAAAGAAGGGGCCTGATCCACAGCCATGTTTGCCACTTCAATCGGCGTGCCCCCAGAGATTATCTCGCGCACAAAGAACCCTCTGAGCGTGCCGTCGTCCCGCACCTCTTCAAGAAAGAACAATCCAATGTTGGTTACTTTAAGCTGCGCCACGCTCGCGTTTCTGGCGATCTCAACCGGGTTGAAGAGCATCACTGGGATGATTGCGCCATGTGAGTTGGGACTGGGATAGCTGCCACTCTTGATGTAATGGTATTGAGCCTGAAGGCTCGAGTCCACATAATCGCTGCCCAGTGTGCGGTAGTTCAGCGCCTGCAATCCTAACCGCACTTGTTCATAAGTTGAGAGATCGCCTTCGCCATAGACAGTCACGTCATTGCCCACGCGAATCTGGCCGCAATATCCGAAGTTTGCCAGATCGCCAACTGCCAGCACATCCGCTGTCACGCGTGGCAAGGTGGCCAGATTGGCAACGCGATAATACTTCTGCTTGAATTCGACATACCGGCCAATAATCGTCTTGTTACCATCAATCTCGCTGGTCAGCCGCGTGTCGCGCACTCCGGTTGCGGATAATCCGCCGCCGCCGAAAAACGAGTCAATAAACGGCAGAGATTCTCTTACACCTGCCGCGAAGCGCGAACGGTAATAATCGCCCGGCTGTTTCGGCAGTTCGTGATCTTCGTCATTGCCGCGCAACGGATCGCCGACCCAATGCACGTTGTCGCTTTGATCGTAGAAGGTGTCTGGCAGCATCAATGGACGCCAGCAACCGCCGCCCGCTGCCGTGCCCGCGCCGATGGTTCCCGTTCCGCCGTCCACCGGAAATACTGTCGCTGTCGCTGCCGAACTGATCGTGAAGCCGTTCAATCCAAATAATCCCGCAAAAAGCGTCGGGACCTGCACGCTGGTATCCACAGACACGCGCGGCAGATCTAAATTGTCCTGAACCTGAACATCGCTGGCGGTGATCGTGATTTTGTTAGCATTAGGCACCGTGCTATCCGGGTCCGGATCAGCGTAGCGGCGCACTTGGTTGAGTCCCGCATATTGAATCGCCAGCGCCTGCGCGACGCTGGTCTGATGTGGCCCGGCTGAACTGGATTCCACTGTCAATCGTAAAGCCGCAGCCGCGGCTAATGCCGCCGCATCAATGCCGTTTTGCAACTGATTGCGTGAGCTGTAAGCGAACCCGACGTCAATTGACAGCGCAAGCATTCCGATCATCACGGTAATCAGCAACGTCGTCAGCAGCATGATCGAACCACGTTGGTGGCGGCGGACGGGGGCGCTTGTTTCTGAAGTCTGCTCCCCACTCTCCAAGTTCGGGCCGATTTTCGAGAAGATGCGTTTCATACTTTTCATCCTCACTTCTACTTAGCGCATCACTTCTACAATCGGAGGAAGCGGCGTTTTGGCAGGCCCTCTCCGATTGCCAATGACTCAATCACCCAACAAGCAGTTATGGCTTGTCATTGTTTTGTGGTGGTGAGTCTTTCGACTCGGGTTTGGCGGCGATCGGCTTCGCAGGCTCGGGTTTGCCTGTCTTGCCCACCTTTGAGGATGGAACATCCGCGCCAATTGGTCCAACGACTTCCTGGACGACGGCTGCGCTGATGTTCGCTGCCCCTCCGCGCTCAACGGTACTCGGAGCCGTCACGGGCGCTGCGTTTGCCTTTGGAGCCTCGATCTGCTTCTTGTTCCGCGCTTCTGGCTCATCGCCGGACTTGCGCGGGATGGAGTGACCGGACTGGCCGTCAATTGAACTATTCGGAGTCACGCCCACAGGATTTGCAGATCCAACCGGCTTTAGCTCACTGACGCCGGGCAGACGTGGCAATTGATCCGGATTCAGCGGCTCAACAATCTTGACCGTTGCCAGGAAGAGTAGCTCAGTTTCGTTACGCTGGAAGCTCCGGCTTTTGAACAACTCGCCTAAGATCGGAATGTCCCCCAACAGCGGCACCTTCGAAAGATTGACGCGCTCTGTATTGTCAATCAGTCCGGCCAACGCAAAGCTCTGTCCATCTCGCAGTTCAAGCGTGGTCTTAGCACGGCGCACCCTGAGACCGGGGATAATCAATCCCTGAATCGTTACCCCGGACGCAAAATCCAAACTTGATACTTCCGGAGCCAATTCCAGTCGAATGTGATTCTCGTCAATGATGGTGGGCGTGAAATCCAGCTTCACACCAAACTCTTTGAATATCACTGTAATCGCCGTCTGACCGGCATTGACTGATTGAATTACCGGAATTGGAAATTCCCCTCCCGCCAAAAAACTAGCCTTCTGGCCATGCATGGCAATCAAAGTTGGCTCCGCCAAATCGCGCAGCGCGCCACGTGAATAGAGCGCGCGAATGAACCCCTGCGTAACGGCACTATTGTTTGCATTTCCTAGAAAGACATTGGCCGATGAAGTCGGACTGGTCGAAAGAGTTTGGTTTCTTACTTTGCCAAGAATATCGCCTGCGGTGTTTCTAAGTATCTCATCTGCGACCGTATAACCACCAAATGTCGCTGGTCCTGCAGCAGAGATAAAGAGCGGCAAGGCTGAATTGAGTATCCCATACGCGGTGGCAACTTCTCGCAGAACCTGTCTGTTTACTTCCGCCACGCGAACCTGAAGCTGAACCTGCGCTACATCAATAATCGGGCCTTTCAACAAGTTCGTGACCTTCAGGCCGGCAGCCTCAATGATCTTCTGCGCCTGATCAGCCAGTTCAGGCCTGGTTACGCTGCCTGAAAGCACGACCGAATTGTTGGCCTGACTAAGCTGAATATTCTCTTTCGGGAACAGAAGCTTGATCTGGTTGTCAATCAGCGACAGGTTGACCTGTACGTAGATGTCAAAAACGACAATGCGCTCCGGCTCAAACTCGCCTTTACGTTTGGCCCAAGCCACCAGATTGACTTGGCCGAAGGTGAGACCGTTGACGATCGCTTGCTTAAAGTTAATCGGCACGACTTCCGCGATCTTTGGATCGGAGATCGAGAGACGCTCGTAATCCTGATCGAATTCGACGACGCGCGACTGGCCGACCAGAACATCAATTTTGACTGGCTGCGCGTTGTTGGCGAATGAAGCCTGAATGGTAGTTTTATCTTGCGCACCTGCGACTGCTCCTAAGCTAAGTAATACCAGCATGGAAACAGCTACGCGCAGGGCGGGTTGGACATTAAATCGGCGGAACAGATTTGTCATATCGTCTCCTGAAATTCCGGCTGTTGTTTTCTACATTCCGTTCGGCAATCGCTGCCGATCACAGCCCACGGAGGGGGACGGTTGAAAACTTAGGGCACCATTTCGACGCGCGACCGCTTTGAACCTTCGATCAACTCGATTGTCTTTTCGAGATTAACCTTTTTTCCCTGCGGCATTTGGATTTGCTGCTGTTGTGGTTGGTTGCCGTAGATATTAATCGGCGGGAATGGAGGGGGCGTCCCCGCGGGGCGAATGCCACCAGCGCCTTGGCGGGTGCCTTCCAGCGCACGACGTTCAAGCGCTATATCGTCTAGCACATCACGTTTGGTCGCGCCTGGCGTTTTCGTAATTTCTTGATCAGTGGCATTGCGAATCGAAAGCTGCAGCCTGCCTTCGGCTTCGGCCAGCTTTACCTTCTCGGTCTGCGCCGGATTTAATTCCAACGTTACTGTGTTGACCAAGGCAGCTTTGCCATCTTTAGTGTTTTCGTATTTTTGCCCACCGGCCAAAACGCGAACTTTCTGTAGGATCACCTTTGAAACCGCCTTCGCACCTTCAAGCTGCGGGCTCATGATCGCGATGACGTCCACGTAGGTGCCTGGCGCGATAAAACCGGCGACACCGCTCGCTTCGTCCACGCGAACAGAGACTGAACGCATGCCTTCCGCAGTAATGCCCGCCAGTCCCGGTTGTGCGCCAAGTCCGGCCAGCTGCTTGTTCAAGATCACAGTCTTGGCAGAGATGTCGGAGTAGCTAACGCGCCCAATCACCTCTTTATCTTTGAGCATCGCGCCGTCCGGAACCAGGTTTCGTTTGAACTTCACGACTGCAATTTGTTCTGGATTGATTTGTGTCCCCATGGGAATATCGGCCGTGGCGATAACGACGTCGGTTTCTTGCTCGGCCATCCGCAGTTGGACGCGCTGTCGGACAAATCTCTCCGCCAAGAAGATGGCGAGCAATCCGAACACGACCGCACCGGCAAGGGCAATCAAAAAGCGTCTATTCATGTTGTGACTCCTTAGACAAAATCCTGACTCAAAAACTCACGGGATCTGAAATTGCGAGGGGCAAAGTTGCTTGAAGTGATGAGGGGCAAATGTAGGGGGGCTCTAAATTCTCGTGTCCGGATGATCTTCATTTTCGGCTGTGATTATTCGTGTTCAAGGTAGCATGTCACACCCATTCTAATCTGGCCTGCTGATCCACTGTTCGATGGGCTCGAATTACCACTGCTAAACAATGCCAGTACGGCAGATAGTGGCGAGTCAAACGGATGCCTGATTTGAATGCCAATTCGCTCGCCACGCTTGGCACCGCTGTAATTCTGCTCGATATTATCATCTGCCGTTCCTAGAATGCTGTCGCCGCCAGGAAGCAATCGTACCGGTATAATCTGCGTGTCACTGGTGACCACCACGCCGGAGTTTTGCATATACGATTTTACGGAATTCACCGCAGCCTGCTGTTGAGCGCTCTCATTCGAAAAGGTCAACCCGGCACCATAGGGCAAGACCAACACGCGGGCACCTTCGCGAGCAGCCAGCGTTATAGATTGTTTTGTAGACCAAGCACGTCCGATCTCAATAATAGCGAAGACCAGAGCTAAAAAAAGAGGAAGAACAAAAGCCATCTCGATCATAGATTGGCCCCGTTCCCAACGCCGAGACTGATGATTATTTATCATTGTGCATGAGATGTGAGTCTTGCTCAGCCCGGGTGCCAATACTGAGTGATATTCTTTGTGATCTGTCTGACTCAACTCTTTTTCCATCCCACCTCCCTTCTACCATCGGACGTGGATACATTGGCTCACTTTTAACCGCCACGCTTTAGCGTGCAACTGGCGCTGATTAGAACCTCCTGGAACGCTGCGGCAAAGTTGCCAACCGGTAATTCATATGCGTAAAGAAGGGAAACATTGACCAACTGCGGATTGTTACTGACCAGGTTTAGCGTATTCCGATAGCTGCGATCATCCCTGGCATAAAAGTAGACCTTAGTGCCGTCAAAACCGTTATTGGTAACATACTGGCGTACCGCAGGGATCACATATTTCTCGAAATTTACTGCATCCCCATTGCTTGGATTGCATGCCGGAGGCGTACAATGGAGATTGTCACCGCCCGCAGGATTTTTGGCCCATATGCGAGCGCCATCGTAAGCTGCGCCATACAGCACCATCTGCAGGTTAAATCCCTGCGCGATGACTGCCACGCCAAGTAGCATAATGAATAGAACTGGAACGATCAGAGCAAACTCCAACAACGCTTGTCCCTGTTCGCGTCTTTGTTCTTTAAGATGAATTTGAGATGGAAAATTTTGAAGCTTTCTCATTTGCCTACCTCGGTTGAGAAGCACACGGTATAACTTGATTCACTACCATTGTTCAAGGCTAAAAGGGGTAAAGCTGGACGCGTTATGGTAAAAACCAATGCGAGATGAACCTATCAAAGGTCTGAGGGGAAAGTGAGACTGCGATTTGAACTCGTTTCCCAGATCCATTAAAAAAGAGACTTGAGAAATCCCGTGTAGGTCGAAATCAAAGCCCCAGCCGTGATCGCAACTCCAAATGGAGTTGTTGCCGAAGCAGTCGTTTCATCATCCTGACTATCTAACTGCATCGCATAAAGCTTCAAGCTCGGCACGAAGAAGCCCAGGAGGTTGAAAAAAATCCTGCGAAACCGCAACCAGGTGATCCCGAGTTTCCGTTCTTTGACCACAACGATGATCGCCAGTAGCGGGTAACATAAAAACGTCACCAGCATTACGCGAACAATGCCTGCCGATCCCGCAAACGCGCCAATTGCCATCGCAAATTTCACGTCGCCCGCTTTCATCCCCTTCATCAAATAGGGAATGAGCAAAAGACTAAACCCCATTCCCAGGCCCTTTAACGAGAAGAAAAACCCATTTAGCCCGCCACTCATTGAATGTAAGGTCAGGCCAAGGATAAATGCAGGGAAAACTAGAAAATTTGGAATGCGCCGTTGGCGCACATCAAAGATCGCAACTGTCATAACTAGAATAGTCAAAATGACAGCAGAGACGATATTTAGCCAGATCATAATGATCTATGCTTTTCTGCTCACGTTTGGCTCAAGATAACGACTGCCCCCCTAATCGCCGAATCCAAAATCACTAACCCAAACGATGTTGGGAAGGAGCATCGAGCACCAAGTATGTTAAACGATGCCCTCCCCAAATCGTTGCTGATGTGCTATTTTTCCTGATCCGGCAATAAAGCAGCTGTCGCTATTACCTATAATGCGTACCGCCACAGCTAAATATTTTAGCTAGGATTGGCATTGACCTGATACAGAGCGTTTCACGCCAAATGAAAACGGGGTCCAAAGCCAACATTAGAAGCCTAGCCTTTAGGCTAAACCATTATAGCAATGCCGTAAATTGGATGAAGTGCCATTCGGTGAGGCGCGATTCTTGATATATGCCTGGTGCCTTACGTCAACAATGGGCAACAAGGGAACGTAGCAACCAAGTCTAAAGGCATTGTTTATTGTCGCAGGTCCTCATTTTCGCAGAGGACGAAATGGCTATCAGAGTCTGGCAATCTACCATGCTCGACTTATGAAATACTGTTGTTTGCACTCGTCAGCTTGGTATTAATCTTGGAGAAGATCGAACTGATGCTTTGACCCATCGTCGTCAAAACGAAGACCGCTGCTGCGCCGATCAGAACCAATAACAAGGAATATTCAACAATATCCTGTCCTTGCTCATCCTTAATAAACTCTCGAATCATAGATTTCCTCCTGGGTTTTGCCTGGTTAGTTGGATTGAAACACTTTAGGTTGCGTGGATGCATCAGGGGATTATCTAATTGACTCTGCCATAGCAATCACATATCTAGGGAAAATGATTGCGAGACAGCCCGCTCCATAGCAACGTAACTTGTCCCCATTCGTCATTACTGAAAAGCTGCGCAACAAAGCGCTTTATTGCTCTTTTGCGAACGCCTCTCTTTTGACAAGCTCAACAACTTAATTTAAGTAATTTGGGGGCCGGATCGCTGATGTCATAAAAACTAAGCAAGTTGCAGATCACATTCTTGATCAACTCAGTTAAGACAAGGAGCCAGAAAGTCGAGGGCATTCTATCCATAACTTGGGGATTGGGCAAGCGAAAACTCTTCACCTAAGTAATGTACTACAAATTAAGGTCGTGTATCACAAATGATGATGTCCAGCATTTGATTGATGGGTATAGAGTTTGAGCACAGTAAAGTGTACCCCGTTGTCTAGACCAAAAATCAGGAAAACTAAGGTGGTTCGCTGCTGACCTTGTTTTAAGCCACTTGCCGATAAACGGCCTCTGGCGTTTGGTAATTGAGCGACTGATGTAATCGCTCGCGATTGTAAAAAAACTCGACTTTAGACAAAAACTGGTTATTGAAAAATAGTGGGCGGCTGGACTTGCATCACAGCCGCCGATGGGCAAATTGGGTTTGTGTCGAATCCAATTCCCCAATCGAAGGGGTCGTGTTTCAGAATTGATCCTGAGGTGAAGAGCAAACTCGGACAAGCTATTCTTCGGTGAATGTGTTTACGAAGAAGTCACTTGGCCGAGGTGTTCATCACTGAACATTAAGAAGAATGGCAAAACTGCCAATCAGAAACAACGCT
>JBDSAM010000453.1:0-16361 GCA_039922135.1 Blastocatellia bacterium | reverse complement strand
CTGCGCAGGCCGTTGACGTTGAAGGAAGCATCGCGCCCGCCCGAATCAGGCGTATTGAGTTCCGATGCCCGCACGCCCGGAGCCAGCAACGCGAGATCGGCATACGAGCGGCCATTCAAGCGCAGGTTGACGATCTGCTCCTTATCAATCACCTGCCCGCGGTCGCTGGAATCCGACTCCAACAGCGGCGCCGCGTCAGTGATGACCACCGTGTCGGTCACTGCTCCGGCGCGCAAATTCAAATCAACGCGTTGGCGCGCATTGACCGTAACGACGACATTTTCCGCCACGGCCGTAGCGAATCCTTGCAGTTCCGCCGTCACCTGATAGTCGCCAATCTTGACATTGAAGAATTGGTAATTGCCTTCGCCATCCGTCATTGCATTCGCGGTGATGCCCGTGGCAGTGTTTTTCAAGGTAATCTTCGCGCCCGGAATCGCGGCTCCGGCGGCGTCGCGCACGCTGCCCAAGACGGTCGCCGTCTCGAATTGGGCGTAGGCGCTGGAGGAAGCTCCGAGCAGAACGGCAAAGAGAAAGCAAAGAGTCGTCAGGTAAGGCGCTGGGCGTGTCAATTTCATGATCGTCTCCCGTAGGATGTAGGTTGATGTTTCGGCTCGCCCAATGAGGCTTCTGCCTCCAATGAGCGCGAGATAACAGCTTTTATTCGAGGCCACAACAAATTGCGTAAAATTATCGAACTGACCTGTGCTTTTGAGATTCACGCAGTTGATGGAGCGGCGAAATGCTTTTGCAGCACAAGCGCGATCGAGCCACGAAGGCGCGGTTGCGCGGCTTCTTCTGACGGAACAATGCTGGTCATCGTCGCAGTCGGCGAGCGTTCCGCAATCACTTGATTGATGATCGGGCCGACGCGCTGCCAGGCGCGCGTTACTTCTCCGACCAGCACGATCAAACTCGGCGCTACGCCGGTGACGAGCATGGAGATGCCGAAGCCCAGGTAATGCGCCATGCGGTCAAGCGCCTCCGCCGCTTTCACGTCCCCCTGCTCCGCCAGGCGCAAAATGTCCTCGAAGGCCGGCTCGTTCGCGTGTTGCGCGGCGCTCGTCTTGGCGGCACGGCTCGTGCGGCCATTTGATGTGGCTTGCATGTAGGCGCGAATGGTCGCAGAGTTGGAGGCATAAACTTCCCAGCAACCGCGATTGCCACACTGACAGGCCGGGCCGTCTTCATTGATTGAGACGTGGCCGAATTCGCCCGCTACGCCTGTCGCGCCACGGACGAGTTGCCCATTG
This sequence comes from Blastocatellia bacterium, assembly GCA_039922135.1. Classification (GTDB taxonomy): domain Bacteria; phylum Acidobacteriota; class Blastocatellia; order RBC074; family RBC074; genus RBC074. Next base: position 15,108 of record JBDSAM010000453.1, on the reverse strand, counting down.
GCGATAATGCCCGTTCCGATGCCTTCCGAAACCGTTACCGCAATCAAATCGCGCATGCCATCTGCCCGCTGGCTGAGCCATATTTCCGCCAAGGCGCAGGCGTTAGCTGCGTTTTCAATCTCCACTACAAGTCCTGTGGCGCGCTCAAGCGGCTTTTTCAAATCAATATCGCGCCAGCCTAAATTGGGCGCGAAAACCAAGCGTTGTGACACTTGGTCAACCCGTCCCGGCAAACTCATGCCGATGCCTTCATAGAAGACCTGCGGCCGCACTTTCATAAAGCCGGACACACGCGCGCATAAATCCTTGATGAAAGCCTGGGGCTCCGTCGCCGTTGGAAAAGACTCCTGCGCGATGAACCGCGCGTTTAGATCGGTGAGCGCAATGGTCGTGATCGCCGGACGGACGTTGATGCCGATGATGCCCGCCCGCTCAACATTCAAGTGCAAAAACCTAGGCTTGCGCCCGCGCGGCAAATACCCGAAAGCACCTTCAGTCAGCCACTGCTCCGCGATTAACTGCTCCGCAATGACCGAGATTGTGCTGGGCTGAAGACCGGAAAGCCGCGCCAAATCGGCGCGCGAGAGGGGCTGGCGCGTGCGAATCAAATCGAGCACGATGCGTCGATTGATGTCTCGCGCAGTCTCGCTGGTCGCTACCTGGAAGCTCGTCAGATCGATTTTTCGCATGATTTCCGCAAAAAGAGTGATCGTTCGATAGCATTCTTATTTAGTTTGAGGCTCGAATAATATGTGCGAGAAGGGCGGTGGTCAAGCGTTTTTTCCATTCGACGTACTGGCTAAGTTGGGCGATTACCAAACAACTTCCAAGTTATTGAGGAAGACTCAAAACCCCATTCGTGCATGGAAGCCGCATTGGTGTCTATTTTTGCGATCTCATAGACACCAAAAGGCTACTGCTATTTGTAGATGATTGTAAGTTAAAGGTAAAACGAAAGATGGTGGGGATGGTGGGAATCGAACCCACACTACCGTAAGGTAACGGGTTTTTGAGACCCGCGCGTCTACCAATTCCGCCACGTCCCCATACTGTCAATGCCCAAGACCGAAAGTGAGTTGAAATGTCTTGGTCAGAAGCGGGCGCGATTATACGAACCGGTCATAGGCCGGTCAACACCACTCCTGAAACTATTCAAAAGTAATCTTCAGAAACTTCAGTTTCCCGACTTGCAGTGACGCTTCTTTCGTCCTTGCGGTATCCAGTTCGGCAGCAGCTTCGCCAACACGTTCGTTGTTCAGCTTTACCCCGCCTTGCGAAATCAATCGGCGCGCCTCAGCCTTTGACGGAACCAAACCACTTTGCACCAGCAGATCAGCAATTTTGATCCTGGCTCCGTCCGTTTTGATAGATCGAGCCTCGATTTCGCTGGGAACCTGATGCTCGCGGAAGCGGCGGTTGAATTCGGCCTCGGCTTCACTGGCCGCAGCCTGCGAATGAAAGTCGCCAATGATCCGTTTGGCTAGTTCTACTTTCGCGTCGCGTGGATGGCGCTTCCCTTCTTCAACGTCTTGCTTGAACCGGGCAATGTCTGCCGCTGGTAAATCAGTCAACAATTCGTAATAGCGCCACATCAGATCATCGCTGACGGACATGACTTTGCCGAACATCTGGTCGGGCGTTTCGGCAATGCCGATGTAATTGCCTTTGCTCTTCGACATTTTCTCAACGCCGTCCAAACCTTCCAGCAGAGGCGTAGTCATAATCACCTGCGGTTCGACGTTGTAGGCTCGTTGGATTTCGCGCGCCGTCAGCAGGTTGAATTTCTGATCTGTGCCGCCCAGTTCAACATCGGCTTTCAGCGCGACTGAATCGTAGCCTTGCGCCAGAGGGTAGAGCAGTTCGTGGACGCTGATTGGAATGCCGCCCGTATAGCGTTTGGAGAAATCGTCGCGTTCCAGCATCTGCGCAACGGTGGTTTTGGCCATTAGGCGGATGAAATCTTCCGGTTTGAAGGCGTCCAGCCAAGTCGAGTTGAATTCGATAATTGTTTTTTCGGGATCAAGTAGTTTGAAAATCTGCGTCTTGTAGGTTTCGGCGTTAACCAGCACTTGCTCACGTGTAAGGGGCGGCCGCGCGGCATTGCGACCCGTCGGATCGCCAATCATCGCCGTGAAATCGCCTATCAGGAAGATCACATCGTGGCCAAGCTGCTGAAAGGCTTTCATCTTGCGAATGACGACGGCATGCCCCAGATGAAGATCCGGCGCGGTCGGATCAGCGCCGAGCTTAACGCGCAAAGGCCGCCCTGTCGCCGCTGATTTTTCCAGCTTCCGTTTCAACTCTTGAACAGGGATGACATCCACGCAGCCTTTGGTCAGAAATGTAATTTGTTCGTTTATCGTCATGTCATTTATGAGCGGTACGGAACCGGGAGCGGTAGCGACTGGGTGCTGCTGGAGCGTAAGCCTTGCGAGTTTACCCGGTCACTACCGCTCCCGGTCACTACCGCTCCCGGTTCCGTACCGAACCATCATTTCAATTTCTTCTGCGCCAGCGCGCGAACCTTGTTGATCTGCGTTTCATCCGCGAAGGCGCGCTTCGGCAGCAGATTAAAGGAGTCGTTGCCGTAAACCAGCAATAACCCATCCGGGCTTTCCAACAATCGCTGGTAATACATCCAATCCAGGTTTGATTCGATCTGCCCCATTCGAAAGTAAACGCCATCTTCGCTGAAGGCCACTTCATGTTCCGCCTGATAGAGCGGTTCGCTTTCCCACTTGCGTTTCGACACCCAGCGGCGAATCCAATGCGCGCCGATCAGCAAATTTACGCCGACCAAAAACACATAAGCTCCCAGATAAATGCCCAATCCGCCCATAAAGAATACGAAACTTCCAAGCAGCATTAATGTCCCGCCCCATATTCGCAATGGATCTATTGTCTGATGGCTGCGGCGGAAAAATTCCTGGGCCGCAAAATACTCTTCCCATTTCAGGTAAAACTTGATGTTATCAGTCATCCTTGTGCCTGACGCAATCAGCAGTCTGATTGCGTAACGTGTGAGAAAGTCACGCATTCTGCCATCCACCTTCTCATTTGCCAAATTGCCCGGCTACTTAATGCGAATGGAATTGGCAGAATCAGAATCTACCTGTAACCAGCCCCTCGATAACTTAGTCTTACCCACCAAAGCCACAAAGTGTCGGCGCCCATCGCGACGATAAATTTTCAGGAAGCTTCGCTCCTGACAACCTAGAACAACTTGCATTCTGGACAATCTAAATTTTGACCCGAATTTGACCCGATTTGAAAGGATGAACAACGTGTACTCAAGACGAGATTTTGGAAAGCTTGCCCTGGTCGGTCTGCCGATGTCGCTGACATTGGCGCGGGGCGATTCAAAAGTAAACGGTGTGCGGATTGGCGTGCAATCCTACAGTTTCCGCAACCTATCGCTGGACGATGCCATTAAGGCCATGACCGATATCGGCATTGGTGAATGTGAGCTTTTTTCCGGCCACGTCGAACCCAGGCCACAAGGTGGCCCCGGCGGTGGAAATCGTCCTTCACAAAGAGCGCAAGGGGCACAAGGCCCGCCGCCCGTTGGAGGCCCGCCTGCCGGTGGTCCGCCACCACAAGGCCCGCCACCCGGCCCACGGCAAATGACGCCGGAGATGCAGGAAGCAAGGCGCAAACAGCAGGAAGAGACGCGCAAGTGGCGGTTGACTGTTCCGCTGGATCATTTCAAGGACATTCGCAAAAAGTTCGATGCCGCGGGCGTCAAGCTCCAAGCCTACAACTTGAGCTTCAACGACAGCTTCAGCGATGAAGAGATTGATCGTGGCTTCCAGATGGCACAGGCATTGGGCGTCAAATTGATTACGGCGTCTTCCACCGTAAAATCCGCCAAGCGTGTCGCGCCTTTCGCTGACAAGCACAAAATCACCGTCGCCATGCACGGCCATTCCAACATCACCGATCCGAACGAATTCGCCACGCCCGCAAGCTTCGCTCAAGCAATGGCGATGTCGAAATACTTTGCAGTCAATCTGGACATCGGGCACTTTTTCGCCGCCGGGTTTGACCCAATCGCTTACCTGAACGAACATCACGACCGCATCACCAATCTGCACCTGAAGGATCGCAAGAAAGACAACGGCCCGAACACGCCGTGGGGCGAAGGCGACACACCGATCAAGCCGGTGCTTCAGCTTTTGAAACAGAAGAAATGGAACATCCCCGCCAACATCGAATACGAATATCGCGGCCAGGACGCTGTGGCTGAAGTCAGAAAGTGTTTTCAGTACATCAAAAATGCGCTGGCGTAAATTCGCCGGTACGGAACCGGGAGCGGTAGCGAGGCTTAGTGGATGTGCGCTCTGGGCTACCCGGTCGCTACCGCTCCCGGTTCCGCACCGAATCCAACTTCCAACCAAACCAGAGGAACAGAAATGAAACCAAACAAGATTACACGACGGAACTTCGTCGCGGGCACGACCGGCGCGGCTTTGACTGCCATGATCGTCCCGCGCCACGTACTGGGCGGCGTCGGATACACCGCGCCGAGCGACACAGTCAATTTCGCGCTGATCGGCGCCGGTGGCCAAGGCAAGACCGATGCTGCCGAACTGGTCGCGGGCGGCCAGAACATGGTCGCGCTGTGCGACGTGGACTACGGATACGTTGACCGTTCAGTCGCCAACCTTTCGCGGGAGCGTGCTCCCAGACCTGGCGGTGGCCGTCCCGGCGGACAGGGGCAAAATGCTCCGCCAATGAGCGACGAACAGCAGCAGCGCATGCAGAAGATGCAGGAAGAGCGCAAAGCGCAGACGGCGAAGTTGCAAGAAGCCTATAAAACGGCCAAACGCCACACCGACTTCCGCAGAATGCTGGAAACGCAGAAAGACATTGATGCCATTGTCGTCGCCACGCCTGATCACCTGCACGCGACGATTGCCAAGACCGCAATGGAACTGGGCAAGCACACATACGTCGAGAAACCGCTGACCTGGTCCATCCACGAAGCCCGCGTACTGCGCGAAACGGCTATACGCACCAAAGTCGCCACACAGATGGGCAATATGGGCCATTCCAGCGAAGGCGCTGCTCTGGTCAATGAATGGGTGCAGGCAGGAGTGATTGGTCCTGTCAAGGAAGTTCACGTCTGGACAAACCGCCCCTTGGGATTCTGGCCACAGGGCGTTCCACGCCCATCCAAACAAGCGCCGGACGTGGCAGCAGCGGGCGCGGGGAATTCCGGCAGGGACTGGAACGCTGGCTTGGTCAATCAAACGCTGGCGACGGCGATGGATGGCAACTATCCCAAACCGGAAGGATTGAATTGGGATTTGTTTCTGGGCCCCGGGCCGGAAGTTGACTACCACCCCATCTATCATCCATTCAATTGGCGCGGCTGGCTGGATTGGGGAACGGGCGCGATCGGCGATATGGCGGCTCACCTGATTGACCATCCCTACTGGGCGTTGGGCCTGACTTACCCAACCACGGTCGAAGCGACCTACACGCCCTTCGGCACCGACTTGAAAAACAAAGCGGTCAGTTATCCGATGGGGTCGCATATCGTTTACCACTTCCCTGTCCGCGGCAAACAACCGCCCGTCACACTGACCTGGTACGACGGAGGCCTGATGCCAGCGCGTCCCGAAGCACTGCCCGATGATGTGCAACTGGACGGCGGCGGCGGCGCAATCTTCATTGGCGAAAAAGGCATTCTGGTGCATGGCACCTACGCCTCGAATCCGAAGCTCTTCCCGCAATCGTTGATGGAAGTCGCGGCCAAAGTGCCGAAAACTTACTTCCGCGTCGAAAAGAGCGGCGAAGGACAATTTGCGCAGGCCAAGCACCGCATGAACTGGATCAACGCGATCAAGGGCAAAGAGAAAGCGACGTGTCCGTTTGAGTATGCTTCGCGCCTGACCGAAACGATGCTGCTGGGCGTCGTGGCAATGAAGGTTGGGCAAAGCAAGAAGATTTACTACGACGGCGAGAAGGGGTTAATTACTAACAACTCCGATGCCAACCAGTACCTGCAACGCGAATATCGCAAAGGCTGGACGCTGTAAGGATCGGGCCTGATGGGGCGGCTATCCTGCCCCATCAGGCCTGTATCGGAATAATCTTCGCCAATCCACCTGCCATCAATTTGCTGGTGTGCCATTCCGGCAGCGATCACAGCCAGTCATCCAAAACCGCAGCGAATCGCTCCAACGCCGGCGAGGCTTGCTCCTTCGGCTCCCTTGATTGACGCGCCTCAAGAGTTGTGGCTATGCTGCGCCCCGCAAACTCTGACATCATTAATAATTGGATTGAGCGAAAACTCGTGGGAGGCCATATGGGGACGTCTTCGCCGCACCAGGTGACTGAGCTTCTGCTCGATTGGCGCAACGGCGACCAGCAAGCGCTCGACAAACTTGCGCCGCTGATTTACGACGAGCTTCGCCGTCTGGCTGAAAGCTATCTGCGCCGCGAACGCCCCGGCCACACGCTGCAAGCCACGGCGCTGGTTAACGAAGCCTTCCTGCAATTGCTTGGCAGCAACCAGCCAGGGCAAGTGGATTGGCAAAACCGGGCGCATTTCTTCGGCATTGCGGCGCGATTGATGCGGCGGATTCTGGTGGATCATGCTCGCGCACATGCGGCTGGCAAACGTGGCAGCGGGCAGGATGCGCTGCCGCTGGACGACGCGATCGAAGTCCCCGGCGGGCGGGCGACGGACGTGGTAGCCCTGGACGACGCGTTGCAAGATTTGGCGGCCTTCGACGCTCGCAAGAGCCAAGTCATTGAAGTGCGCTACTTCGGCGGCTTGAGCATTGAAGAAACCGCAGAAGTAGTTGGAATTTCCGTCGCCACCGTGCGGCGCGAACTGCGGATGGCCGAAGCCTGGCTTTACCAGCAAATGCAGAAACTGTAGTGAACTGAAGCGCAAACACAAACTATTCACAATGCTGACCCGTTCAGAATTATTTTCGTGGGTTGAGCGATTTCGTCTTCCGGTTCCGCATGAGATTGGAGCAGTAGGTATTCACCCAGCTTGGCAATCGGCGCGGGTATCAGCGCCAACAACACACGCTGAAAATATGAGCTATGGAACTTAACCAGTGGCGACAGATCAAAGAGCTTTGCCGGACGGCGCTGACTCAGCCCGTCGCACAGCGGGAAGATTTTCTGACACTCGCTTGCGCAGGCGATGAGGAGCGGCGGCAGGGGCTTGGATCACTGCTGACTTTTCATTTGGACGAGGCAAATACGCGAGCCGGTGTTGAAAGTGCAGCCACTCGACTGCTTGAACAAAAGGATGATGAGATGACCCCGGAACGATGGCAACGGATTGAGAAAATCTTTCAGCAGGCGGCGGATCGTAAAGCCGAAGAGTTGCCGGGCTTTCTCGACCGCGCCTGCGGCGGCGACTACGAACTGCGATGCGAGGTTGAGGCGCTGCTCGCCTTTCAGCAGCCCGCGCCCAGCTTTATCAAAGGCCTGATTCACGACGCGGCAGGGGCAATTCAACCTGGCGATGGCAACCACGGCGATGCGAAACCATCCAGGCCCAGGTCGAAGACAGCCAGCGACGAAACGATGTTTATTCCGGGTGCGATTCTCTCTGGCCGCTATCGCGTCATCGGCCCGCTGGGACGGGGTGGGATGGGCGCGGTGTATCGCGCCGACGATCTAAAACTTGGCCAGCCCGTCGCGCTCAAGTTTTTAACCGAAGCCTTTGCGCAAGATGGCGCAATGCTGGCGCGCTTTCACGGCGAAGTGCGCATTGCGCGTCAAGTCTCGCATCCAAACGTCTGCCGCGTTCACGACATCGGCGAAGTCCAAACCGAACACGGCGGCCAACATTTCCTTTCGATGGAGTACGTGGATGGCGAAGACCTGAGCAGCCTGCTGCGGCGCATCGGGCGCTTGCCGTCGGACAAAGCTGTCGAGATCGCGCGCCAGCTTTGCGCTGGACTGGCCGCCGCCCACGAAGCGGGTGTGCTGCACCGCGACCTGAAACCGGCCAACGTTATGATTGACGGACGCGGGCGCGCGCGCATCACCGATTTCGGCTTGGCCGGGTTGGCCGAGCAGTTTCGCGGGAGCGAAGTGATGGCGGGCACGCCGGCTTACATGGCGCCCGAACAACTGGCGGGCAAAGAGGTCACGTTCAAAAGCGACATCTACGCGCTCGGCCTGGTGCTTTACGAACTCTTCACCGGCAAGCGCGTCTTTGAAGCCAGCACGCTCGATGAACTGCGCCGCCTGCACGAAAGCAGCGCGCCGACCAATCCATCGTCCTGGGTCAAAGACATTGATCCTCTGGCCGAGCGCGTCATTCTGCGCTGTCTGGAAAAAGACCCGGCGAAGCGTCCGGCCTCGGCGTTGCAAGTCGCGGCGGCGCTGCCCGGCGGCGATCCGTTGGCGGCGGCAATTGCGGCGGGCGAAACGCCTTCGCCGGAAATGGTGGCCGCCGCGCCGAAAGCGGGCGCGCTGCGTCCGGCCGTGGCGCTGGCCTGTCTGCTGGGCGTCCTGCTGGTGTTGGCATTCCTGGTCGTTTTTTCCAACCGCATCAAAACGCACAACCTGGTGCCGCTGACCAAATCGCCAGAGGTTCTGACCGAACGCGCGCGCGAGGTCATCACGCGACTGGGGTACAGCGCGGAGTCGAATTATTCCCGCTACGCCTTTGCTTACGATTTTCTTTACCAAGAGCGTAATACCAAGCCAGACCATTTAGCGAAATTGGAGAGCGGGCGAATCCCAATGATCTACTTCTGGTACAGCCAAAGTCCGCGTTACCTGAATCAAGTTGACAGTCAGGATACCCGGCCTTCGCTGACCCTGGATGCCGCTGGAATGACCCACGTATCGCTCGACCCGCGTGGACGATTGATCGAGTTCATCCGCGTGCCGCCACAGGTTGATTCCCAAACCGCCGCTTCGTCGCAAGCCGATTGGGCAGCACTCTTCAACGCCGCCGACCTGCCCCAAGCGAATTTCAAAACTGCCGCATCGCAGTGGACGCCGCCGGTGGCTTTCGACACGCGCGCCGCGTGGGAGGGCGTGCTGCCGGAACACCCTGACATTCCAATTCGCATTGAAGCGGCGGGCTATCGCAATCTGCCTGTCTACTTTCAGATCGTTTACCCCTGGAGTAATCCGCAGCGCCAGGAAAGTATTACTGAAAGCCGGAAGAGTTGGGCCGGAGTAATGTTGGTCAGTCTTGTGTGGGTTGTGGTTTGTCTGGTCGCAGTCTGGCTGACGCGGCGTAATCTGCGGATCGGGCGCGGCGATCGCAGCGGCGCATTCAAATTGGCTCTCTTTGTCTTTGTTCTGACTCTAGTGGGGAAACTTTTTTCGGCCGCGCACATGCCCGCGCTGGATCGGGAAGCTGCAATCTTTTTCGACGCGCTTGAAGCGGCGCTATTTTCCGCTGGGTTATATTGGATGATCTACATCGCGCTGGAACCATCCGTGCGCCGCTACTGGCCGCGCCTGCTGATTTCCTGGAGCAGGCTGATAACGGGCGACTTTCGCGATCCGATGGTCGGGCGCGACCTTTTGGTGGGGGGGCTGTTGGGGCTGTTTCACACGCTCGGCATTTACTCCCAACAGCTTTTGCCCTCGCTGATGGGCGAGAGCTTTCAAGCGAACCCTGGGACAATGTTGGGAACGATGCGCGGCTTTCATCTGATGCTGGCCACGATTCCACTGACTATTGCGGGAGAAGTTGTCAGCTCCGGCCTGTTCCTGCTCTTCCTATTGTTGTTGCTTTACATTCTGCTGCGCCGGGAATGGCTGGCCGCAACGGCGCTGTGGGTGCTGCAGGTTTTAGCCCTCTCTCTGCTTTTTGCCTATTCGTGGTGGAGCCTGCCAGGCATCTTGATTATTGCGACTTCGTCGGTTTTCACCATTTTCCGGTTCGGCCTGCTGGCCGGAATGGCGTGGCAGTTATTCTTCAGCCTGACCTTTCACTACCCGCTAACGGCGAACTTTTCGCTCTGGTATGCCAACGTCACCATCTTCTGCCTGCTGGTTCTGACTGCGCTGGCCGCGTTCGGCTGTTATACCTCCATCGGCGGCCAGATGTTGTTCAAGCACAGCCTGCCTGACCTTGAGATGGCCGGCGCGGAAAAGCCATAACTCGACATCCCGCCCAATAGCATCAGCACAAGTCAGCAGGCGCTGATTTCCCTGCCGCGGTTGCGGCAGGTGAGCTTAGGCAGCGGTTCACGGCCTGCTAGCTAATCGAAGATTCTTCGTCTCGGAGAGACGGCTGAGTTTAGGCAGATCGTTCACGGCCTGCACGGGCGATGTGTTAGAAACCGCGTCGCGCAAGCGACGCTTGAATCTGCTATCGCAATCATTTCAACCGTCGCTACGCGACGCGCAACCCTTATCGTCGTGGGTGCAGGCCGTGAACGACCTGCCTAAGTTCAGCCGCCGCTACGCGGTAAAGAGTTGGCAGCTACCTTGCCTACCACCGCCTCACTCCACCGACAAAATTTTATTCCCCGCTGTGAGCGATTCGCCGCGCGCAATCCGCATGTGTTTACTGAGAGCGGTTGAACGCGGCCGCGCTCAGTAATCTAACAACACGCAACAGAAAAGGAGAATCATCCGATGTCAAAACGCATTCAATCTCTCGTCGCGGTTGCCTTGGCGCTGCTGACGCTGGCCGCACAGGCGAATCACGCGCAAACGCCGCAAAATTCAAGCGCGGACGAAGCGGCCATCCGGCGGATCGTCCAACAACTTCAAGACGGATGGAACGCGCACGACGGCAAGGCCTTCGCCGCACCGTTCGCCGCTGACGCTGACTACGTTGTGATCAACGGCACGAAAATAAAAGGTAAGGAAGCTATCGAGCAAGGACATATTGGAATCTTTACGACCGTTTACAAGGACAGCCACAACGACGGCATAGTCAAAAGCGTCCGTTTCCTGCGCCCCGACGTAGCAGTCGTTCACGTCGAATGGAGCTTGGAGTTCCGTACGGGCGACAAGACGGAAAAGGGACGAGCGATGTGTTCAATGGTGATGGCGAAAGAAGGCGGCAAGTGGGCCGTCGCGGCATTCCAGAACACGCCCATACAGACAGGCGGACGCTAAACCGGCCTTGCCACCTTGGCAAATTTGCATTCTTGCTGGCGGCGTCACTAACCACGCCGTCAAACTTCAATCGCAGGCGGATAGCTATTACTGCCGTCTGCTCACAGCCAACAGAGAAACCCCAAAGGAGAAACTTATGACTCGCACAAACCTGTTTCGCTTCACTCTTTCGATTGTTCTGCTCTCGCTGCTGGGTGTGGCGGCCGCCGCGCAGACGGCTTCAATGCTGACCGGCGGACTGAAAGGGCCTGGCAAAATCCTGTACACCGACGGCGGCAGCCTGATCGTGGCCGAAGGCGGGCAAGGGCCGAACACTGGCCGGATTTCGCTGGTGGATCGCTGCGGCAATCGAACCACACTGGTGGACGGGCTGCCCGCAGGAGTGAGCTCCGAAGGCGGCACTTCAGGCCCGTCCGGATTGGCCTTGCGCGGCAGGACGCTCTTCGTTTCCATCGGCGAAGGCGATGCGCTTGTTGCTGGCGACGCACCCGGCACGGCCAAACCCAATCCTGCGGGGCCATCCTCGCCGCTGCTCAGTTCGATACTGGCGATTGAATTCAACACTGAGGTTGATCGCAGCACGGGCGGGTTCGCGATCACCGCAGCCGACCACGCGACAATCAAAGGTGGCGCAGGTTTCAATTTGCGAAACGCGCAAAATGAGTCGGCGGCGATCAAGGTGCTGGCGGACTTCCCTGATTTTGTTCCCGCCCCCTTCATCGGTTCGCGCGCGTCGAATCCATTTGCTCTGGCGATTGACGGCAACCAGCTTTACGTTGCCGATGCCGGCGGTAATATGATTCGCAAGGTGAACATTGACACCGGCGCGGCCGAAGTGCTGACAGGGTTTGCGCCGCTGCCGAATCCACTGCCTTTCGGCCCGCCGGTTGTGGACGTCGTACCGGACGGGATTCGAGTCTTCGGCGACAAACTGCTGGTGACTTTCCTGACGGGCTTCCCATTCGCTAACGGTCGCGCCGAAGTCCGTAGCGTCGAACTCGCCACCGGCAAACAGGCGACCTTCATCGGCGGGCTGACGACAGCGATTGACGTGCTGCCGGTGAAAACGCGCTTGGGAGCAGATCAATTCTACGTGCTGGAAATCAGCACCAACCTGGCTCAGGGAGCGCCCGGACGTTTGCTGCGCTTCGATTCCCAGACGGCAACGCCGATTGTGATCGCGGGCGGTCTGATCGGCGCGGTTGGCATTGCGCGCGACGCTCGTAGTGGCGACGTGTTCATCAGCGAAACCTTCACTGGGCGCATTCTTCAAATTACCGGCAGCGAGTACGATGTCTGCCTGCAGGACGACAACACGGGCGACGTACTGCGGTTCAATTCGCTCAATGGCGAATACCTGTTCATCAGTTGCAAGACGGGTGCGGCGATGACCGGCAGAGGCAAGGTCACCCGCGAAGGCTGCGCGACCGAACTGAACGATTCGCGAGTTGCGGCAGTGATTGATCGCTGCCTGATTGCTCCCCAAAATCGCGGCGCGGCCGCTATCCGGCGCACGCCGTTCGGCTCGGCGATCATCATTAACGACAGCAACACGACCGACAACACCTGCACCGGGCGTTAGATCTTGCAGTACGGGGAGCGTGAGCGACCTGAGCATTATGGAGATTGCGTTATCCATAATCAGCAGGTCGCTCACGCTCCCCGTACCGTTTGATAATGCCTATGGATGCGGCTGCCCGGCTTGCGGCTTTGCGGTAGTCGCCGTCGCTTGCGCGCCAAAGCGAATCTGCCGTTTGCCGCCGCCAGCGAATTCATTGCCGTAAATCGCGCGCGTAATTCCCCACTCGGCGACAATAGAGAGCGCCGTGGCAATCAAACCGATTGCCACGGCCTTTTTGATCAACGGCGTAAATTCAAATTTCGATTCAACCGGCTCCGGCAGTTTCGGCAAGCTCAGCAACAGAATCAGCGTGCAGAGGGCGGCATTCAGAAAGATCACGCCTTCAGTAATCAGCCGCGTCGAAGCAAACGACACCACCGCGCGTTCGAAGTTCCCCGCCACCATCAGCCAGAGAAAGACCAGGTAAAGCAGTTGCCCTTTGCCCAGCCAGCTTGCAGGAATGAACGGCAGCGGCGCTCGCCGATGCCGGATCAACAGCCAGACGACGGCCAGACTCAGCGCCAGATAAGCCAAGTCGAACCAGACTTGCGCCGATAAACCAGCCATCACTGCCGGGACGGTTTTCACAGCCACCCAGCGTTCGGGATTCTGGCGCAGGTTCAGCCACGTCACGAACAGCAAAGTGAAACTGACAGCGAAAGGATCAGTCCAGCTTCTGGTCGCCGGTTCGTCGCTAGTGCGCGGCAATCGCGCTGCCAATACCAGCATTGCGACGGCGATGCCAACACCGTTGATAAATCCATACGACTGTTCCATCACGCTGTGCCAGTTTGTCTGCCAACCGGTCTTCATCTCGATCAGCCTGAAGAGCACCGACGAAGCAAAACCGAATCCGCCGAAAAACGCTGTCACCAGCGAGGCGAACATTGCCGCGTGCATCCGTTGCCGCTGAAAGTAAATCAACATCCCCGCAACCATTCCTACACAGCCGGCCCAGTTGTCGCCGCGCGGCGGAGTCATCCTGATGCCAAGTAACGGCACCAGCACGACGAACCCAATCCACCAACCGACGGCCATATGCAAAATCAGCGAGCTGGCTTGATCGAATCGCCGCCGCGCCGCCGCCAAGATAAGCACGGCCACAATCGCCGTTGTCGCCCCTAGCCAATCACTGTCGTACCAATACAACGGGCTTTGCTGGCGAAAATCCGAGTTGACCGTGGCCAGCCAATTCTCAAACCCTTCCTGCAACATCCAGGCAACGATGACGGCAATCAGCGGCGCGAAGAATTCTGTCAGCCGTTCACGATCCAAAATCGCGGGCAGCGCGGTTGCAGCTCCGCCCACGGCTCCCCACAAAAAGCCGATGACAAACAGCGAAGCAAATCCATAAAGCACCGAAGCCGAGTGGCCGGAGTGCGTGTAGCCGATAACCTGGCCATAAGACATGCTGCCGCCAAACGACCAGCCAATCGCGCCGAACATCGCAAAGTAGGCAATGCGCCGATGCCAGTCTTCGCGGCCAGAGAGCAACACAAAGGCCATCGCCGCCAGCGCGCCGGGAACCATCGCGCCGATTTCATGGCCGAAGTTGCCGCGAATGCCCCAGCCGATTGAAAGCGACAGGCCGGTGAGCAGAATCGTTCGTTTGTCGAATTGTCCGGGCAGGGCGAGGTTCATCTACTTTTCCAGCAGGCCCGAAAGCCAGTGCATAACGTTGAGCAGGAATTGTGGATTTTGCGCGGCAATGGGCGCGTTCATTCCCATTGGCGCTTTGTTCGGCCCAGCCAGTTGCGCCGAAAACATCGCGGCTTCGCCGAAGACGGCCACGCGCCCTTTGCCCACCTTGATCGTCGCGCCTTGCAGCCAGCCTTTGATCGGCTGCCGCGGCGAATCTTTGTCCGGCGGTTGGCCGAAGGCTTTGGGCGTATAGGAAAACGCTTCAGCGTCGAGGAAAGCCAGCAATGATTCGCCACGATCCACTTGAAATGCTGAGCCCGTGAAGGTGGCAACCGAATCCACTTTTTCATTGGCCGACCGCCCGCGTGTGATCGCATGATCGCTCAGCGATTTGTCCGCGCGCTTGTAAACCAGCGGCCCCGGCGGCGCTTGCGGATCAACCGCGTAACCATTGTGGAAGTGAATGCCGAACGCTTCGGCCAGTTTGCCCGCCGTCTGTGGCATTGGGAAATGATCCACGATCAGCAGCAGAGCGCCGCCCTCGTTTATCCATTCGCGGACGGCTTTGACTTCATCGTCAGTGAAAGATTGCTCAATCGGCGGATTCCAGTTCAATTGATTGCGCTGGCTGAGCGCGTTGGCGATGACCAGAATCTTTCCGGCTTTCAAGGACTCCTTGCTGAACTTTTCCTTCGATGCGTTGACGACGTATCCGTCGCGTCGCAGCAGGTCGGCAAAAGATTGGTAACGGCCCGACGCCGTATGGAAGT
>JBDSAM010000452.1:0-4331 GCA_039922135.1 Blastocatellia bacterium | reverse complement strand
AACGCAGAGAAAAACCTCCGCGAAGCCTCTGCGTCCTCTGCGCCTCTGCGGTGAAAAGGGATATGGCTAGTCACTTTTGAATTCAAACTCATTACAGGTATCTCTGCAGGAAAGTTCTTGTGCGTTCGTCGCGCGGCTCGGTGAAAATAATGTCAGGCGAACCGGTTTCGATCAATTCGCCATCGCTTAAAACCAGAACTTTGTCGGCCACCTCACGCGCGAATTTCATCTCGTGCGTGACGACGACCTGCGTCATGCCTTCATCGTCGAGCTGGCGCATGATGCTGAGCACTTCGCCGACCAAGCTGGGATCGAGCGCCGAAGTCGGTTCGTCGTAGAGCATCACTTTCGGTGACATCGCCAGCGCACGCGCAATCGCTGCCCGCTGCTGCTGGCCGCCGGAAAGTTGAGACGGGTAATAATCTATCCGATCTTTCAATCCGACTTTCGCCAGCAACGCGCGCGCTTGTTCTTCAGCCTCTTTGCGCTCCACTTTCTTGACGACCGTTGGCGCCAGCACGACATTTTCCAGCACGGTCAGATGTGGAAACAGGTTAAAGCTTTGAAAGACCATCCCGACCTCTTCGCGCAGATGGCGAAGCTGCGTGTTCAGGTGATGATGCGATTTGCCATTCATCTCCAGCCGGATGTCGCCGATGCGCACGCTGCCGTGGTCAAAAAGCTCAAGCCCGTTCAGGCAACGCAGCAATGTGGATTTGCCACAGCCTGACGGGCCGATGATGACGGTCAGCTCCGACACGGCGACATCGAAGCTAATGCCGCGCAGAGCGGAAGCGTCGCCGTAGTTTTTTTGGAGATTGTTGACGGAGATGATTGTGTTTGCTTCAGCCAACTCGCTTCCCTCTTCCCTGCCAATATGTGTCGCGCAGCAGATTCTTCTGGATTTTGCCGGTCGCGGTGCGCGGCAAGGCGTCAATGAAGCTCGCGGACTTCGGGCATTTGTAATGCGCCAGGTTGTCACGGCAAAACTGGATGATCTCGGCTTCGGTGGCCGTCATCCCTTCTTTCAACACGACCAGCGCCGCCGGGACTTCGCCCCACTTTTCGTCGGGGATGGCGATGCAGGCGGCTTCCAGCACTGCCGGGTGTTTGTAGAGCATGCCTTCGACTTCGATGGAGGAGATGTTTTCACCCCCCGATATGATCAGGTCTTTTTTGCGGTCAACGATTTCGATCATGCCTTCGGTGTCCATCGTCGCCATATCGCCGGTGTGGAACCAGCCGTCCACGATTACGGCTTCGGTGGCTTCGGGCTGCCGCCAGTAGCCCTTCATCACCACGTTGCTGCGGGCGATGACTTCGCCGACGGTTTGGTTATCAGCCGGCACGTCGTTGCCTGCTTCATCCACCACGCGCGTTTCAACGCCGAGCATTGTGTAGCCGGTGCGCGTCTGCACGCGGTATTTTTCTTCCTCCGGCCAATCGCGCATATGCGGTTTGACTTTGCTGACGGTCAGGAACGGCGAGGTTTCGGTCAAGCCGTAAATCTGAATCACCTGCCAGCCCAATCGCTCCTGCATCCCTTTGATCAAAGCCATTGGCGGCGCGGAACCGGCAGTGCCGATGCGCACGCCTTCGCGCGGCAAGGCCGCTTGCTGCTCTTCGCTCAAGCGATGGTTCAAGGCCAGATTGATCATCGTCGGTGGCATGCAGGCAAAGGTCATCCGTTCGCGCGTGGCCAGGTCGAAGAAACTCGCCGGTTCATACTTTTTGACAACGACGTGCTTGCCGCCGACTCCCGTCACCGCGTACGGCAAGCCCCACCCGTTGCAATGGAACATCGCCAGCGTGTGCAGGTACGTATCGTCATGCTTCAAGCCAAATTCGATGATCGAATTCATGGCGTTGATGTAGAGGTTGCGATGCGTGGACATTACGCCTTTGGGCTTGCCCGTCGTGCCGGAGGTGTACAGGATCGTGGCGATGTCATTCTCATCCACTTCAGCGGGCGCAGCCTGTTCGTTCGAGGCGGCGTCGAGCAGCGTGTCGTAATCCTGCCAGCCCGGCGGAATCTCGCCACTGTCGGAAAAGGCTATGAAGTGCTCGACGGTCTTCAACTCAGAGCGAACCGATTCAATCGCTGGCGCGATCCAGTCTTCGACGATCAAGACTTTGGCTTCGGCGTGGTTGAGGATGTATTCAAAGTCAGCGGCGATCAGTCGAAAGTTGATCGGCATGTACACCACGCCTGCCAGTGGCGCGCCGAAAAAGCCGTCCATCATTCGATGGTCGTTCTGGGAAATGATGGCGATACGCTCACCCTCACGGATGCCCAAGCTTCGCATCAGGTTCACCCAGCGATTCACGCGTTGGCCAAGTTGTTTGTAAGTAAAACGAAGATCGCCCGACACGACGGCATCCTGATCGCCATAAACGGCCAGCGCACGCCGCAAGAAATCATATTCATTGAGTGGAACAATCACAGGTGCACCTCCCGAAACGTTATCTTTCAACCTTGTTCAAGCCGCGATGCAGGCTCAGGCTTTGCTGCCGGACTAATGGTTACTGCGATTAAAACGGCAACAGTAAACAGTGCGCCGCCAATCCATCCCAGCCATGATGGATGAAAGGTCATGACCACGCCGCCCATCAATGGCGCAATGATGCGGCCCAGGCTTTCCAGCGAAGTCGTCGTGCCCAGCACGCCGCCTTGCCGATCAGGTGGCGCGGCCTGCGTAATCAAACTGGTCAGCGCCGGACGGCCAAGACCGTGGCCAAATGAAAAGAGCACCGCAACAACCGGCAACTTCCACCACACGTCCACCAAGGCTAGGTAATACAACCCAACCGCGCTGGCGATTAGTCCGATCAATAGTGCCTTGTAATCACCGAAGCGCTTGACCATCGGCCCAACCGCGCCGCCCTGCCAAATGATCCCCAGAAAGCCTACGAACCCCAGAAAGTAACCGGCCTGTGCCGCCGTGAAGTGAAGCCGGCGATCCGCGAACAAACCGAACATTGAAACATACAGCGCAAACGGCACCGACATGAAAAAGAAGACCAGCAGCAGACCGCGCAGTTCACCAATATTCAGGTATTCAAAGATGCGTTTGTATACACCCAACCCAGTGGGGCGCACTTCGTCGCGCCGATGCTGCGTTTCCGGCAACAGAAAGGTCGTCGCCATAATGCTCAGGAAAGACAAGCCCGCCGCCGCAAATGCCGGTACGTCGTAACCGAACCCGGACAAAAAACCGCCGAACATCGGGCCAATCAGAAATCCCAGCCCGAATGATACGCCGATAGTCATGCCGAAAACGCGCGAACGCTCTTCCGGCGTGGTGATGTCGCTGATGTAGGCTTGGGCAACGGTCAGGTTGCCGCCGGAAACTCCATCAATGATGCGGGCTACCAGAATCCAGAGCAGCGGTTGCGGCAGGTGCGTGGCCATGCCCATCAGGATAAAGCCCAGGCAGGAGCCCATCTGACTGTAAAGCAAGACAGGTCTGCGCCCACGTCGGTCGCTCCAATCGCCCAGAAATGGCGAGGCGAGAAATTGACAGATTGAATATGACGCGATCAATGCGCCAGTCAGAATCGCTGATGCGCCAAAGTGCGTCGTGTAATACGGCATCAGGGGCAGGATGATGCTGAAGCCCAGGATGTCCACAAAAACGACAATGAAGATGGGAATGAGACGTTTGTCTTTGAACATGATTTTAGTACGCTGTGCGCAGTACCACCTGCCTCCAAGCACCCAAGTCGCTACCCTCCCTGTACCGTGCCGAATGGGCAAACGCGGCGCAGCTTAGCACAGTCATTCGATACCGTCAGCATTGCGAAACCGTCTCTTTGGCATCACCGTCTGTTCGAAATTCTATTCGGAAGGAGTTGAAACAAATGGCGAAGAAGATCAAACCCGCAAACCGGGTAACCTTTGAAACGGTGCGCCAACTGGCACTGGCGCTGCCGGAAGTGGAAGAAGGAACCTCGTACGGTACGCCTGCTTTTAAGGTCAAAAAGAAAATGATCGCCCGGCTGCGCGAAGACAACGATTCGCTGGTTGTCAGGATTGATCTTTTGAAGCGCGATATTCTGATGAATGTGGAGCCGGAGACGTTTTACATCACGGAACATTACCGCAACTATCCGGCGATGCTGGTGCGCCTCTCTTCCGTACGCCAAGAAGTGCTGCGCGATCTGCTGGAGCAGGCGTGGCGGCTGGAAGCGCCACAGCGGCTGGTCAAAGCTTATGACGAGAAATCCTGATCGCCTAGCCATTCGCTACACTGAAAGTTCTCTGCGTCTGGTTGCCACCCCTCCCTTTGTTCCTTACAATCACCGCCGTCAATCCAAAGCAACCCAGCACT
>JBDSAM010000451.1:0-3730 GCA_039922135.1 Blastocatellia bacterium | reverse complement strand
CGGCAAACCAAAGCCGCCGAAACCCATCGTCATTGACCGTTACAAATACAAACAGGACATTCAAGGCTATCTGCTTTCAGGCCGTCACAGCTACATCTACTTGTTCGACGTGGCGACGAAAAAGCTGGACCGGCTGACCACCAGCAAATGGGACGAAGCCGCGCCGTCCTGGTCGCCGGACAGCACGCGCATCGCATTTATGAGCAATCACTCCGCAGATTCTGATCGTGATCCTGAAGCCCAAATGTTCGTCGCCGAAGCCCTGCCCGGCGCGACCGAAAATCCGCTGACAACTGCCAGCAGCCGCAGCGGGCGCGCTCGACCGGAATGGAGTCCAGACGGCAAATGGATCACCTTCCTGGAAGGCGACGAGAAAAAGTGGGGCGCTTACAGTTTGAATTATTTGGCCGTTGTTCCTACCGATGGCAGCAGCACGCCCAAACGCTTGCAGACGGTTGAGGCGCTGGATCGAAGCGTTTCTTCGCCAACTTTCAGCGCCGATGGCAAGGCGATTCGCTTTCTGGTCACGGATGACCGATCGGTTTATCCGGCACAGGCCAATCTGGCCAACGGCAAAGTGGAGCGGCTGCTGTCGCCGCCCATTGTCGTTTCGGGTTGGGATTCGGCGGCGAAATCTTCCGTCGTGCTTTCGGGCGGCGATGCGAAATACACCGAAGTTCATGCCTTTGAAAACGGGAGCTTGCGCCAGCTCACACATCACAACGATGCGCTGTTTGCCGAATTGGAAGTGGGACAAACAGAAGAGGTCAGCTTCAAGAGCAAGGACGGCACGGAAGTTCACGGCTTGCTGACCAAACCTGTTGGCTACGTTGCGGGAACCAAAGTCCCGCTGCTGTTGCGGATTCATGGCGGCCCGAATGGACAGGACCAGCATTCGTTCAGTACTGAACGGCAGTTCTTCGCGGCGAACGGTTACGCGGTGTTGGCGGTGAATTACCGCGGCGGTTCGGGGCGCGGCCAGAAATATTCGCGCGCCATCTTTGCCGATTGGGGGCATTACGAAGTCGAAGACCTGCAGGCCGGAGTAGATCACGTCATCAAAATAGGCGTGGCCGATCCTGATCGGTTGGGCGTGGGAGGTTGGAGCTACGGCGGAATTCTGACCGATTACATGATCGCCAGTGACACGCGCTTTAAGGCAGCGACGAGCGGCGCGGGCACGGCCTTTACGGTTTCGTTTTACGGCACCGATCAATACATTCTTCAGTACGATTACGAAATCGGCCCACCGTGGAATCCGAAGTCGTGGGAGACCTACCAGAAGCTGTCTTATCCATTCCTGCACGCCGACCGCATCAAGACGCCAACGTTGTTTCTGGGCGGCGAAAAGGATTTCAACGTGCCACTGTCAGGCAGCGAGCAGATGTATCAGGCGTTGCGCAGTCTGGGCATTGACACACAACTGGTCATCTATCCCAACGAATTTCACGGCATCCAACGGCCCAGCTACGTGCGAGATCGGTATGAACGCTATCTGACCTGGTACGACAAATATTTGAAGAAAACGCCAGCGCCAGCAGCAGGCTCGGCATCCGTGACCAAAGGCAGGGAAAAGCAGTAATCGTCAAAAGACGCGTCAGGAAAGTCATGGCTCAAGAAAGAGAGAGATGCTACCCTCCGCTTGAGCCATGACTTTATTACGTAGGCTACTGTCCGGCCTTCAAATTTTGTGACGTATGGATATGAAGAAGATTGTCGAATGCATACCCAACTTCAGCGAAGGGCGCGACGCGCATAAGATTGCGTTGATCGCCTCCGTCATCAGTTCCGTGGATGGCGTCGCGGTGTTGGATCGCACAATGGATGCCGACCATAACCGCGCAGTCATCACTTTTGCGGGCGTGCCGGACGCCGTGGTTGAAGCCGCTGTCCGCGCCGCCGCGACAGCCATCGAATTGATTGATCTGAACCAGCACGATGGCGAGCATCCGCGAATGGGCGCGCTGGACGTGCTGCCATTCGTGCCGATCAAAGGCGTAACGATGGACGAATGCGTTGATCTGGCGCGCAAAGCCGCCAAACGCATCGCCGATGAGTTGAGCATTCCCGTCTATCTTTACGAAAAAGCCGCGACCCATCCTGACCGAGTAGATCTGGCCAACGTGCGCCGTGGCGAGTTTGAAGCACTGCGCGACGAAATTATCTTTCACCCCGACCGCAAACCCGATTTCGGCCCGCGCCAGATTCATCCAACCGCTGGCGCGATGGCCATTGGCGCGCGCAATCCCCTGATCGCCTACAACATCAACTTGGCCACGGAAGATTTGATGATCGCCAAAAGAATCGCGAAAGCCGTGCGCGGATCGAGTGGCGGATTGCAGAACGTCAAGGCGCTGGGAATGCAGATGAAAAATCGCCATCAGGCGCAAGTTTCAATGAACGTCATCAACTACGAAGCCACGCCGCTCTTTCGCGTTTTTGATCTGGTCAAACGCGAGGCGGAACGATACGGAGTGGCTGTCACCGGCAGCGAAATCATCGGCTTGGTTCCGCAGGCGGCAATCAATGCCTGCGGAGAATATTATTTGCAGATTGAAAACTTCAGCGAAGATTTGATTTTGGAAAACCGGCTGCATCAGGCCTGGGCAAATGATTTCAATGAAATCGGCGCGGAGCTAAAACAGAGCAAAACTCGCAACACAGGTGATCTGCTGGAAGCCATGCTGCCAAATCAGGGCGAGCCTGTTTCTCAATCGCCTATCCTCCAACCGCCTAACCCTCATCTGGAAGCCGCTGAGGATTCCCCGCGCGGTCTGGCCGCTGCCAGCTTGACACCGGAAAGCGGCAGCATCGCGGCTTATACAGGAATGCTGGCGACAGAGTTGGCTGTGATGGTCTGCAAGCTGGCCAGCAGCCATAAACGCGCGAATGAAGACGAAGTCAGATCTATGCTGGATCGGCTGGAACAATTGAGCGCCGATTTGCAGACCGCGCTGAAAGAAGACACCGAATGCCGCGAACAGGTGCTGGACGCAATGTCTTTGCCACGTTCAAACGAAGGCGAAAAGCTGGCGCGCATGATGGCCATCGAACAGGCCACCAAGAACGCCGTTGCCGTGCCTTTGCGTGTGGCCGAAAGCGCGCGGCAAACGCTGGATGTGCTCAGCGATCTAGCGGAAATGTGCCCGCCCAACGGCGTCTCTGATCTGGCCCTGAGCGCCCAACTGGCAATGACGGCAATGCGCGGCGCAACCTACAACATCCTGCCCAGCCTGCTGGCCATCGGCGACAAAGAGTTCGCCGAACGTTGCCGCGAGCAAATCAACGACACGCTTGAAGAGGGCCGCCATGTTGCCGCACAGGTTGAAGGGTTGTTTGCGCGAATGTATCCGGCGGAAAATTGATCCGTTACTGTTCCGGCACTTGTTTTGGTTTTCAATGGGATGGAATTAGTATTCGCACCTCTTGTAGTTTTGACTATTGGTCTCGCCCTTTCAATGATGATCTATTGGCGAGTCAACGCGGCAAATCATCCAAATTTACGAAATGCAGCGCAGGGTTTATCAGTCGGGCTGACAACTTTGACTGGCATTTACATGTTTCTGCTGCTGCGAATTGCCCTTACTTACTCTGGTGACTGTTCGCCCAATATGTTTTTGGGCGGTGACGTAAATCAACCCTGTTCGCGCCAAGAGCATTTCATTCAGCATTCGGTAAATATCTTTCTGCTGATACTGGTTTACTCGCCATTCATCCTGGGATTTCTTGC
>JBDSAM010000450.1:0-2740 GCA_039922135.1 Blastocatellia bacterium | reverse complement strand
CACGGCTCCGGTTTGATCGGCGCTGCCGATTACGACAAAGCCGTTGAAGCAAACATCCAGCACCTGAAATCAGTCGGTGCTTGACCCCTGAGCCGCTTTGCCAATGACACGATTTATCGAAGTCGCTTCTGAAATTGCCGGTCGTGGCTGGACAGTCTTGAATGACTTCCTCCCACCTGAAACGATCCTCTTGCTTTGCACTGAGGCGCAGCAGCTTTGGCAGCAGGAAGATTTTCGGGCCGCTGGCATCGGCCGCAGCGGTGGATACGCCATCCGCGCCGACATTCGCAGCGACCACATTCGTTGGCTGGACGAACAGGCATTGACCCTGGCGCAGAAAGTTTACTGGGAAACCATTGAAGAACTGCGGCTGACGCTGAACCGCGAACTGTTTCTAAACCTCGCGTCGTATGAATCGCACTTTGCCATATACCCGCCGGGCGCGACTTACCAAAAGCATCTGGACCGTTTCAGCGACGCTGATGAACGAACCATTTCTTGCACGCTTTACCTGAATGAAGATTGGCAGGCGGAAGAGGGCGGGCAGTTGCGACTTTATCTTCCCGGCCATGATTTAGCCGGCCGTGATTTGGCGAATGGTGAATCGGCAGAAAGTTATCTGGAAGTTTTGCCGGTTGCTGGCACATGCGTGCTTTTTCGCAGCGATACTTTCTATCACGAAGTGCTGCCTGCGGCGCGTGCGCGATTCAGCCTGACCGGCTGGTTCCGGCGGAGGTCGATGCGGCTGGTCTGAGATTAACGGAACAGGTCTCGCTCTTTCGCCCGGATCAGTTCCTGCGCGCTTGCTTCACCATGATCGAAGTAAACGCCGCGCATAACGACCGCCGGGACGCGTGATGTCTTCTGCATTAATAGTCCGGTTGCGGCGGCAATCTCATCCGCCACTGCCAGCACTGTCGCTGATAAATCTTTGCCGTGATCGTCGTGCTGGCCGCGAAAGTCTTTCAGCGGTTTCATTCCGGCAACGCCAATGGCCACGTTCGTCAACCCTTCGCGCCAGGCGCGGCCAAACGTGTCGGTGATGATGACGGCGACGTTGACGCGCAGCAACTCAGCTAATCGAGTCTTCAACAACAACGCCGAATCATCCGGCGCAAGCGGCAGCAACGAAACCCAGTCTTTGCCTGAAACATTCGACCGATCCACGCCCGCGTTGGCGCAGACGAAGCCGTGCCGGGTTTCGGTAATCATCACGTGATCGTCCATCCGCACGATGCTTGCTGATTCGTTCAGCACGACTTCGATCAGTCGCGCGTCGCGATGCTGTTTGGCGGCTATCTCCAGCGCGAACTCCGACGGCGTGATTGATTCCAGATTGACCAATCGCCCTTCGGCTTTGGAGACGATCTTCTGGGCAACGACCACAACGTCGCCGTCCGCCAATCGAAAGCCTTGCGTTTTGGCCGCGCGCGCAATCAGCCAGCCCACATCGTCGCCGGGGCGAACTTCGGGGATGCCGCGAATGGCAGAAAGTTGAATGTCGGAATGGTGTTGGGAACTCAAAAGTGTGTTACTCCTCGACGGGGATAAGAGCGGCGCATGCTAAGGCGCGAAGAGTGGATTGACAAGCAACGCTTGCCGCCGCCGCGAAGCCGCGAATAGAATCCGCCGGAATCGTTCCCTTCAATTTTCGCCCAACAACCTTCAGGAGGTTTTATGACTGCATCCCGCTGCTTCACGCCCTGCGCGTTTGCTCTCGCGCTGACGGCGCTGTTCTTCGCTGTCTCCATTCCGGCTCAGAGCCCGCAGCCCGGCAAACCCGAAGCCAAACCAGAAATCGTTTCACCGCTCGGTGTCAAACATTTCGCCAACGCAGACGAGAAAGGCGAGATTGCCGCCGCCGAACAGAAGCTAACCGCCGATCCAAAGAACATTGATCTGCTCATCGCACTGGGCCGCGCGCAGGCCGGCGTCTGGCGCTACAAGGACGCGATTGAGACTTACACCCGCGCCATCAAGCTCGTGCCCAACGATGCCAAGCTCTACCGCCATCGCGGCCACCGCTACATCTCAACGCGCCAATTTGACAAAGCCGTCGCCGACCTTAAACGCGCGGCCAAGCTGAACGACAAAGACTTCGACATCTGGTACCACCTGGCACTGGCGCATTTCCTGAAAGGACAATTCGATAAAGCGGCCATCGCCTACGAACGCTGCCGCCAAGTCGCCGAAGCCGACACGACCGACAAACGCGACGATTCGGTGATCGCGGTTTCCGATTGGCTCTACATGACCTATCGCCGATTGGGCAAACCGGCAGAAGCTGCGAAAGTGCTTGAACGCATCACGCCCGATATGAAGGTCAAAGAGAACAAGTCCTATTTCGACCGCTTGCTGTTCTACAAAGGCTTGAAGAAGGAAGAAGAGTTGGTCAACATCGAGAAGGCTACGGATTTGGAGATTGCGACAGTGGGTTACGGATTGGGCAACTGGCATTTGTACAACGGCCACCCGGCAAAGGCCGAAGAGCTTTTCCGCCGGATCGTCTCAGGAAAATATTGGCCCGCGTTCGGCTTTATTGCGGCTGAAGCTGAGTTGGCAAGGAAGAAGAAATAATCGCGGCAGCCGTGAAAGAGAAATGGCAACTGCAAGCACGAGGCTACGGATATTAAAGTGCTTTACCTGATTGGCTGAATTCTTACTGAGCGCTCGCGCCTTTCGATGTTGTCAATCCTACCAACGGGATTTGAGGTGACCGGCCAAAGCTACGACGGGGAGC
>JBDSAM010000449.1:0-4562 GCA_039922135.1 Blastocatellia bacterium | reverse complement strand
TATCCACAGAAAGACGCGCACTTGCTGATGATATTGCTCAGGAGGATGGTCGGCGGATGGACCATACCATCCCATGGCTGGAAAAAGATGATGATCGAACTTCTCTTTGTATTCGAAGTATTTGACCACTAGAAATACGCATCCGAGCAGTGTCGTGACACCCATAAAGCCGATCAGCTTTTTGCGGTCGCCCAGTTGCGAATAGTAAACTCCCATCGCCATCGTCAAACTGCTGACGATCAGCACAACAGTGTTCAATCCGCCAAGGGGCACGCTAAGCAAATGGCTGCCTTGCAGGAAACCAGACGGATATTTAGCGCGGTAAATCGTGTAGGCCAGAAACAGTCCGCCGAAGAACATGATTTCCGTCAGCAGGAAGAGCCACATACCGATGGTGCCGGCCTCTTTCTGCTGTTCCATGCTGACGAAATGATGCGCCTGTCCGGGAACATGTGCTGCGTGTTCTGCCAAAGTAGTTCTCCTGGATAAAGGGTGGGACAATTTGGCAAATTGTCCCACAATCAATTTAGGCCGACTGCAACGCTGCTTCTTTTGCCGCCGCGTCCTTGATCTCTTTAACGTGCTCGAATTCGTACGCGTCGTGGTCAATGATCGGCTGGTATGTGAAGTTTTCGGTCGGCGGGGGCGATGATGTCTCCCATTCCAGTCCGGCAGCCATCCAGGGATTATCGCCAACCTTTTCGCCGTACTTGACGGACCAAGCCAGATATACGACCGGCATAATGAAGCCAATGGCCAGGATCGAAGCGCCCGCACTGGACAGGATATGCCACACTTGGAACTCCGGCACGTATGCGTGATACCGGCGCGGCATTCCCAGATAACCAACGATAAACTGCGGAAAGAACGTCAGGTTGAAGCCCAGGAAGATGATCACCGCCGAGATGCGGCCCCAGACTTCAGGGTACATGCGGCCCGTGATCTTCGGCCACCATAAATGCAGTCCGCCCAAATAGCCGATAATAGCGCCGCCAACCATCACGTAATGGAAGTGCGCGACGACGAAGTAGGTGTCTTGCAAGTGCACGTCCAAGCCGATGGCCGCCAGGAATAACCCTGTCATCCCGCCGATTGTGAACAGTCCGATGAATGCCAGCGCATAGATCATTGGCGTGTCATACGACACCGAACCTTTGTAGATAGTCGCTGTCCAGTTGAAGATTTTGATCGCCGACGGAATCGCCACCGCGAAGCTAATCAGCGAGAAGACCAACCCGGCATACATTGATTGGCTGCTGGTGAACAAGTGATGTCCCCAAACCAGGAAGCCGAAGACTGCGATGGCCAACGATGAAAACGCGACGAAGTGATAACCGAAGATCTTCTTGCGAGTCATGGCGGCGATGATTTCGCTGATCACGCCCATCGAAGGGATGATCATAATGTAGACCGCCGGATGCGAATAGAACCAGAACATATGCTGGAAGAGCACCGGGTCGCCGCCGAGTTTCGGGTCGAAAATGCCGATCTTCAATGTTCGTTCGAAGGCAAGCGCCAGGATGGTGATGGCGATAACCGGCGTGCCCAGCACCTGGATCAGGCTGGTCGCGTAGTGTGCCCAGACGAACAGCGGCAGGCGGAACCACGTCAGGCCCGGCGCACGCATCGTGTGGATCGTTACCATAAAGTTCAATCCAGTCAGAATTGAACTGAACCCTGTGATGAAGATCGAAACGCCGGCGAGCGTGACCTGCGAATTTGAGTAGATAGAACTGTACGGCGGATAGAATGTCCAGCCGGTGTCAATCCCTCCACTGATGATCGTAATCAGCATCAGAATCGCGCCGACCATAAAGATGTACCAACTGAGCAGGTTCAATCGCGGGAAGGCCACGTCCTTCGCTCCAAGCATCAGCGGCAACAGGAAGTTTCCCAATGTCGCCGGGATGGACGGTATCAGGAAGAAGAAGATCATCATCACGCCGTGCATCGTGAAGACGCGGTTGTAGGTTTCCGCCGTCATCAGATCGCCCTTCGGCGTGACCAGTTCCAGCCGGATCATCGTGGCAAACAGGCCGCCGATGGCGAAAAAGATCGAGATTGAAAACAGATACAGCAGCCCGATCCGCTTATGGTCCAGCGTCAGCAACCACGATTTCACCGTGTGCCCGTTGGTCAAATAGTTCGAGCGCTGTTCTTCTGTTTGAGCTATTACTTCGCTTGCCATATTCGTACCTTATGAGTTCATTGAATAAGCCATGTCCGGCAAACTTCAGTTTGTCGCTGACTACAGCTTCTGCGAACCTTCGACAAACTGAAGTTTGTCGAACATCTTTAACCACTACTTCATTGCTTCTTGACGGGTTCAGCAACAGGCTTTGCCGCCGCAGGTTTCGCCGCAGGTGAAACGGCGGGATTCGCTTGCGCCGCACCGCCGTCTTTTGGCCCAATGGATTTGATGTAGGCGATCAACTGCTGAATCTGCTCTTCGCTGACCTGTCCCTGAAAAACCGGCATGACGGGTTCGTACTTCTCGACGACCTTCGCCGTTGGATTCAGAATGGATTCGCGGATGTAGGCATCGTCCACATTAACAATCGTGCCGTTGTTGAGTTTGGCTGTCTTGCCGTACAACTCATTCAGGCGCGGGCCGCGCCCCTGTCCATTTTCAAGATGGCAGGTAATACAAGCCTGACTGGCGAACAGCTTCTGTCCGGCGGCAATGGGCGATTCCTTCGAAACGCCACTTAGCCAGGCTTGATAATCCGCCGGTTCCATCACCGTGACTGTGCCGATCATTCCCGAATGCTCCGTGCCGCAATACTCAGCGCAGAACAAGTGGTAGTTGCCCGCCTTGGTCGCCTCGAACCATGACATTGTGTAACGGCCCGGAACGACATCCGCTTTCGTTCGGAAGGCCGGGATAAAGTATGCGTGGATGACGTCTTCGCTGGTCATCGTCAGTTTGACGCGACGGCCAATCGGCACGTGCAGCGTGTTGATCTCACGCTGGCCGTCCGGATGCTGCGCGCGCCACATCCATTGCTTGCCGGTGACAAATATCTCCAGCGCGTCTGCCGGCGGCGTGTACATCTGATAAAAAATCTTCGCGCCCCAGGCAAAGATGCCCAGGCTGATGATGAACGGAATGATCGTCCACGTCAGTTCCAGCTTCATCGCGCCTTCGATCTGCTCCGGAATTTCGCCCAAGCTTTTACGCTTGTATTTAAGCATGAAGAAGCCCGCCGCCAGTGCAATGCCGACCGTAAAGAATGCCGTCATCAACCACAGCAATATGTAGAGCAGGTCTACTTCTTCCGCGAACTTCGACGCCTGTTCAGGCATAAACGGAACTTGAAATAATAAAGAGAGGCTCATATGCAAAATGTCCAATTCTAGTGGGGACTCAAACTTTGATCCCTTGCTCAGCCCACGCTGCTTCCTTCTTTTTCGTCTTATGCCTCAAAAAAAGAATGAGAGCGATCAGCGTCACAATCGTGACGCCGCCAAAGATGCGCATCAGCCGCATCAACACCAGGTTATAAGTTCCCCGCGTGGGGTCATACTGATAGCAATACAAAATCACTTGATCGGCCAGCGTGCCAATCTTACCGCCCGAAGCGTCCAGCAGGCCGAAGCGAACATCGCGCGGCGGAAATTCAAAGCCATAAAAGTAACGCGAAACCTTGCCCTCCGGCGTAATGACAATCAGCGCGCTGGAATGCGCATATTGCTTGCTAAATGGATCCCAAACGAAACGGAAGCCGACTGATCTGGTCAGCAGCTTGATTGCCTCTTCCTCGCCGGTCAGAAAATGCCAGCCATTGTTCGCGTCGGGATTGGCCAGCTTTTGTAAATAGGTATCACGTTTTTGCGCTGCGAGTTCGGGCTTTTCTTTCGGATCGAAGCTGACCGTCAATGAAACAAAATCTTTGCCCGGCTGCATTGGCAGTGTCTTCAGCACATTCATCAATCCGTTCAAGACCATATTGCAAAGCTGCGGGCAATCGTAATAGACCAGCGAAAGCACAACCGGCTTGCCTTTGAAATATTCGCCCAGCTTTACCGTCCGCCCGGTTTCGTCTTTGAATTCCAGATCTAGCGGGACTTGATTGTTCAGAAGCTGATCAATCCCGACGTCTTTCAGCACCGGCGGCTTCATCATCGCGGGCTGCGCATCGGTTTGTATGAACAGGCTACTAACAACTAGGCCAATCGTAGCCAGCGAATTGACTATCTTTTTTATCACCCGGAGTGACTTGTGAATTTCAAACCCTAACATCTCAATTACTTCTTTCTACTGCTTGCCTACGGCTGCCTTCACGGGCGTAATCACCTTTGGAGGCGGCGGTTCATTTGTGGCCTGCGGAGCTGGATGCGCCGCGGCAGGTGTCGGTTGTGGATCAGCAGCAGGTTGCGGAGTCCCCGTCGGCTGCTGGCTCTTAATTCTGCGACCGGCGCTTGAATCGGAGTTGTAAACCTCCTGTCGCACGGTTTCGGCAGCCTCAATCTGTTTGATCGAGGTGTCGGAAAGTGAAGGCAAACCCTTTTCAGCAATCATCTCTTTGGCGCGCTCAATCGGAATGCGCGCAACCCCGCCT
>JBDSAM010000448.1:0-8897 GCA_039922135.1 Blastocatellia bacterium | reverse complement strand
ATCTTTCTCCGAAGGCCATCAGTTTGTATCGCGGGGTAATGGTGCCGCAACCGGTTCGCGAAGCTTCGTTGTGGTTGGTTCAGTAATGCTGTAATCACCGATTGGTGATTGCGCCGCTGCGGGCAATTGCGGAACAGGCGAAGTGCCAGGCACGGCGGAGAACAAAGGCTGCGGAGCGGATGGCTCTTCCTGCCGCTTCACTTCGACGATCTTCCGGCTGACCACCAAGCCATTGAAGATAATACCGAGTCCGACCAGAAGCGGAATCAGTCCCACAGCCCACAAACTGCGCACGATGTTCGCTGCCGGATCCGAACCCATCACATTGGCGATAGCGTCGAAGAGGTAGCTGAAGAAGATCGTCCCGGCCAGACCGGCGGACGCCGCAATCACACCGCCTTTGATTTCGTTTAGTCGCTTCTCTTCCGGCGTCTTCTTTTTCTTACGGTCGCGTTCTTCCTGATACTCTTCCAGCGCCACTTGATCCCAACTGACTGGGGAATTAGTTCTGGCTCCCGCGCCACCCTTGCCCATCACGCCTTGTATGCGGCGCAGGTTGACACCACATTGTTTGCAAAACTTCAGCGGTTCGTGAGTCTCATTACCACAACTTGGGCAAAACATAATCTTCTCCAAAACAAAAGGACGTTACATCAGTGCGTCAGGTGCTGTGTGTCATCTTCGGTAACGCTTAATGTCGGTCGCTGGTTTGGCATAAGCTGGCTTGTTTGTTGCGTTATCGTCTCTGATGTTGAAACTCCTGAAAAGACCGGCTGTGGCTGCGCCACTCGCGATGAAACTAAAGTTGCGGGTGGGACGTTCGTGGGATTTGCTGTCATCGAAGGCGCGCCCGTTACACGCGAACCGACAACCTTTGAAATGCCGATAGCGAAGATGATGAATGCAACAAAGCTCAGAAAACCGAAAGGGGAGCGCCAGCCATAAAAAGGGAATGAGAAGATGAAGCTGATGAGTTTATAAACGATGTAGCCTCCGCCCAGAACCGCCATCGTAATTCCCTTCTTCATCTCCTGCTGCCGCTCGATTTCGTGCGGGCTTATCGCTGGGGGCGCATATTGAACCGGCGGATGCGGCAATTGTCCGGTCAGCGCCTGCGAAACGATGAACAGGTTCGTTCCGCAAACGGTGCAGAATTTTTTGCCGTCACTTTGATTCGATCCGCACTTCGGACAGAACATCAACAACACTCCTGCGGGAAATGTTGAACAGACTTCAGTCTGTTCAACAAAACTATCAGCGTCGCAACGCGTTCAGCAGTCTTCTGACGCGTCCCTGAAACAGTGACATCATTGCCATATAACCGTAACCGAGCAGGAAGATCAGTAAGAACGGAATCGTCGCGTAAATGTTCGATCGAATCGCGTAATACACTGCGCCAACAAAGTAGAGGGCGAAGGCCAATTCGATGAACGGAAGCAAGCCGCCTTTGCGTTTATACTTCTTGGCCGCTTTCAGCCAGTTGTCATTGCCGGATTCGACGTTGTATTTCGGCGTGCGCACGAAGCTGGACTGAACGCCGAACAGCGCTTCCAGTACGGCGCGCGCGTTCGAAAAGACCAGCCCGATTCCCATTGCCATCGCCATCGGGATCAGCCACAGCCGCCACTTCTGATTTGGATAGCGGTACAGAATTGCCGTGCCGTAAAAGCTGACGACCGAAAACGTCGCAAAGACCATCAACGGCGTATCGAACAGCAGCATATGAAACATCCCCTGATTGAAACGAACGATCAAAACTGGGATGTGCAGGATGCTCAGCACAATCATCAGCATCGCCGCGCAGTTGCCGAACAAACGGAAGAACAATTCAACTTTCTGCCGAATTGACAACTGTGGGTGATGCCAGATGCGCGGCATCAGTTTCAGGCCGACTTGGACCAGGCCTTTTGCCCATCGGCGCTGCTGCGCTTTGAAGGCGTTCATCTCGATAGGCAATTCCGCCGGGACTGCTTCATCCAGCAGGTAAACAAACTTCCAGCCCATCAACTGCGCGCGAAAGCTCAGGTCTGTATCTTCGGTCAGCGTATCGTGCTGCCAGCCGCCGCTGTATTCAATTGCTTCGCGCCGCCACATGCCAGCGGTACCATTAAAGTTGAAGAACGCGCCAGTGCGATTGCGCGACGTTTGTTCGACGACGAAGTGGCCGTCCAGCAAGACTTCCTGAATACGAGTCAGCAGTGAAAAGTTCGCGTTGATGTGTCCCCAGCGCATTTGCACCATGCCTGTTTTTTCGTCGCTGAAGTAATCAACCATCTTGCGCAGCGTATCGGCTTGGGGCGTAAAGTCCGCGTCGAAGATGGCCATCAATTCGCCCTTCGCCATTTTCATGCCGTTTTCCAGCGCCCCGGCTTTGAAGCCTGTGCGATCTGCGCGGTGAATATAGCTGATGTCGAGGCCCTGCTCTTTGAATCGTTCGACGACCGCCGAAGCGATGCCAACGGTTTCGTCGGTAGAATCATCCAGCACTTGAATTTCAAGCAGGTGTCGCGGGTAATCCAGCTTAACAACAGATTCAACCAGACGTTCGACAACGTAAAGTTCATTGAAAAGCGGAAGCTGAACAGTAATGCGCGGCAGTTCGTCTTCAGTGAATATCCGCTTCGGATGGGGTTTGACGTTTCGGTAGCGCCAGAACTGATAGACCATCCGCACGCGATAAACGCCCAAAATCGCCAGCAGCGTCAGGATCGTGAAGTAGAGAATGACGACCGTCCAATCAAAGCCGTCAAACGAACTAAGATAGCTGATGTTGTCGCGCCCATGTCGCATAATCGGATCAAGCATGATCCTCGCCCGCTCGGGAGAGGGCGGTTGAAAGAAGAGAATAGAAGGTAGAGTCATAGAGGTCGTAGATAAAAAGGTGCCCAGTTAAAAGTTATAAAAGTATCTGCCGCAATTGGCGGACAGGAATGCATGGTAGCTGGCTCTGTGCGGCTGTCAACGCGAGAGGGCGTAAAGAGAAGACTTCTGAATGATCGGTGGCTTTTTATTTCTAATCGGCTACCGGAAATTCCAGATTCATCTGTCGCTCATCTTTCAAGATTTCGATTTTATCACCACGATGGATTGAGCCGCCTTGAAGAATGCGTGCGAGCAGACCGCATTGGCCGTAAAGCCGCTTGGGCAGGCGTTGATCTATTCGCGTAATAACGCGGCAGGGCTTTCGCGCTTCAACAATTTCCAGCAGCGCTTGGCCGATACGAATCCGGGTTCCGGGTTTGAGCGAGTTCAGCCTGACGTTTTCGGTGAAGAGGTTGGCGCTGAGTTGGGAAGCCGTAACGGTGAAGCCTTCAGCATGCAGTTGATTCAATGTCTCAAGTGCGAAAAGGCTGACCTGGCGGCGTGGATCGCGACCTGCGTGGTGATCGCCGTGCAAGCCGTGATCGGAGATTAGCTCAGCACAGGCCATTTCGGTCTTGCCTGCGCCTTTCTGTTTTCCGACGAAAACGCCGGCCAATTTCCCCCCATTTTCCATATGACAACTTCTGACATCGCAGGCTTGCCCGTGCTTCAGTGGTGGCCACTGTCACAAATCAATAAGCGGCAATCTCATTGATGGCCTTCAACACGTCATCGGTTTGGGGCAGGATGGCATCCTCGACATCCGGCGCATAAGCGACGAAACAGTCCAACGCTCCGACACGACGAACCGGCGCATCCAGATAATCGAACAGATCGCTGGCAATGCGCGCGGCGATCTCAGCGCCATAACCCCATGACAGAGAATCTTCGTGCGCGACGATCACGCGGTTGGTCTTTTTGACGCTGCGTTCGATTGCTGCCCAGTCGTACGGATTCAAAGAGCGCAGGTCAATCACTTCCACATCAATGCCTGCAGCGGCAGCCTGTTTTGCCGCGACCAGCGAACGCTGCACCAGCGCGCCGTACGTGATGATAGTTAGGTCTTCGCCTTCGCGGACGACCTTGGCCTTACCGAACGGGATCATAAAGTCGCGCCCGGGATATTGGCTCTTGTTGTAGGTCTGGCGATAAAGATGCTTATGTTCCAGAAAGAGCACTGGATCATCCGACCGTATCGCCGTGCGCAGCAACCCGCTGGCATCCAGGGCTGTCGCTGGCATAACCACGCGCCAGCCGGGAATCTGCGTGAAGGTCGAAACGCCGGATTGACTGTGATAGAGAGCGCCACCTTTCAAATACCCGCCAATAGGCACGCGCACCACCATCGGGCACTTCCACCCATTATTCGACCGCCAGCGCAGCACGGCAATCTCGTCACGCATCTGCATAAAGGCGGGCCAGATGTAATCGAAGAATTGAATTTCGGCAACGGGCTTCAGTCCGCGTTCGGACATGCCCATCGCGCGGCCCACAATGTTGGCTTCAGCCAGCGGCGTGTTGAAGACCCGGTCGCCGCCGAAGTTGCGTTGTAGATTGGCGGTGACTTTGAAAACGCCGCCTTTGCCCTTTACCCGATTTAGGTATTCGGGGCGGCTGGCATCGGCCACATCTTGGCCCAGCACGACAATGCGCGAATTACGATCCATCTCTTCGTGCAGGCAGCGGTTGATCAAATCCACCATTGTGCTCGAGTTGCCGCTCAATTCAACTGTATCTTCTGTGTCGAACTCTGCCGAAGTCGGGTCAACGTCGGGCGAATAGACGTACTGCAAAGCTGAGTCTTTCGAAGGTTGAGGGACACACAATGCTCGATCAGCAGCGTCATTGATCTCCGCATCCACTTCATCTCGAATTCCCTGCAATTCGCTCTGCGTCAGCAGCTCTTCGCGCAGCAGAAATTTGCCGAGCTTATTGATCGGATCGCGTGCGACGTCAATTTCGCGCTCTTCCTGCGGGCGGTAATTCGCTTCGTCGTCCGACAGCGAATGCGAATAAGGGCGAATGACATGCGCGTGAACCAGCGCAGGGCCGCGGCGTTTGCGGCAGTATTCAATCGCGCCCTTCAGCGTGTCGTAACTTTCAAACAAATCCGTACCGTCGCATTCAGCAATGTATAAGTCGGGGAAGCCCGTCAATAAACGTGACACGCTGCCCCCCGCAGTCTGTACCTCGACGGGAGTCGAGATCGCATAGCCGTTGTCTTCGATCAGATACAGCAGCGGCAATTTTAAATTGCAAGCTGTGTTGAGCGACTCCCAGAATTCTCCTTCGCTGGTGGTGCCGTCCCCGGCTGAGACGTAAACGACTTCGTCTGCTTTGAAGTGATCGGCGCGGTCGGCAATCTCTTTGATCAGCGAATAACGATACCCGGCTTCGGCTCCACCGACCGCTTGCAGGAACTGCATGCCGGTACAGGAAGATCGCGAAACAATGTTCAGTTTGGGAGCGCTCCAATGCGAAGGCATCTGGCGCCCGCCAGAGATCGGATCGTCTTTGGCGGCAACTGAGTTGAGCAATTGGTCGTAAGGTGTAATGCCCAAATGCAGAGCCAGCGCGCGGTCGCGGTAATAGGCATAGAACCAATCGTAGCCCGGACGCAGCAGCATCCCGGCAGCCACTAGCACGGCTTCGTGGCCTGCGCCGCTGATTTGGAAGAAGGTCAGATTTTGCCGCTTCAGTTGAATCTCTTTGTCGTCAATGCGGCGTGACGCATACATTGTGCGGTAAGCCTGGACGATGGTTTTGGTATCAAGCGCAAGAGAGCTTTCGAGCATAGTTTCAGTCGTCATACGGTCGGAATTTCTCCTCAAAACGGCGGTCTTTCAATGCTTGGTTCAGGGAGGCGATGGCGGTGCTTTCGTGAATCCGATCAGTAAATAAAAGTCCTTAATTGATGCCGAAGTCTATACACGGCACCCCCGTTGCGCAAGCCGCGCATCGTGTGCCAGCATTGCTCACTTGGTTAAACCACGCGGCATTAAGGCCAACTGGCAAATCCAAAAAGGAAGCATATGAAACTTAGCGCGGAGCAAATCAACGAACTTTTGTCGCAGGCCGGCGGATGGATACTGGAAGGCAGCGAACTGGTTCGCCATTTCAAATTCCAGGATTTCAAAGCCGCTTTGGCGTTCGTGAATCAGGTCGCCGGTGAAGCTGAAGCGATGGATCATCATCCAGACATCCTGATTCATGGCTGGAACAACGTCCGGCTGAGTGTGACAACCCACAGCCAAGGCGCATTGACTGAAAAAGATTTCAAATTGGCCGAGCGGGTGAATCAACTGGGATAATTTCGACCAATGGAAGAATTTACGCGAGCATTGAATGCGCTGAATATTCTGAGCGCGATGATTACGCCAGCGGTGCTGATTTCGGCCTGCGGAACGTTGATCTTTTCAACCTCGACACGTCTATCGCGCGTCGTTGACCGCGTCCGCGATCTGAGCCGCACGATTGAAGACCTGTCCAAAGACGAAGTCATTGACTTCCCCGACGAACGGCTAGCCGAAGTCGAACGCCAACTGGCAATCCACACGCGTCGAAGCCGGTTGATTCAAAATACGCTGACCAGCTTTTATATGGCGCTCAGTCTGTTCGTTGCTGCCACTGTTGCGGTTGGCTTTGCCGCCGTCTTCAAACACTCAGCCTGGATTCCAAACAGTCTCGGCATCATCGGCACTCTCTTCCTGTTTTACGGCTGCATGATGTTGATCGCAGAAACGCGGCTGGCGTTGCGCTCAGTCAATTCCGAAATGATCTTCACGCTGCTGCTGCGGACGAAGTATCAACAGCGCCGCGCCGCCACCGCCGCCAGCAAAGAAGAAAAGGGGCTGTAGGCATCATCCTTTTAGCCAGGTAACATTAACAATGCGAATCAAGGGTAGAAGAAAGGCTTTGTTGATACCAAAGAATTTGCGGGAGCAGGATTCAGTTGATTTTAATGGCCTATCTCATAAGTCCTTTGTTCTCAATTCAAGATTGAACCCTTGATTGGCATTAACAGTAATTGCCCGAACCACAAATCATTGCTGCGTTGACCGTCAAACGCCCGACGCTTAGAATCGCCGGGCGTTTTCGCATTCATCACGCGTATTCAAAAATCCCAAAGCACCAAGAGGTCAAGAGATGAAAAATAATGAGAGCCGCAACTCGCGCCTGACCCGGCGTCAGCTTCTGGTCAGAGCGGCACAAGCGGGCACTGCCATTGGATTAAGCCAGTTACTGCCGAATGAACTTCTCTTTGCCTTTGCGCAGGGCGCGATTAAAGGCAAAGAGAAGTTGATCGTGCGCAGCTTGCGTCCCGAAGATTTAGAAACGCCGGTCAGTTTGCTGAACACCTGGATCACGCCGAACGATTTATTCTATGTGCGCACTCACACCAATGCCGCGCGCATTGACGCGCAGGCCGGCAAAGAATGGAAGGTCGAAGTTGGCGGTGAAGTTGAACGCCCGATGACGATCACGCTGGATGAACTGAAGAAGATGCCGAAGGCGACCATTACAGTGACGCTGGAATGCGCAGGCAATGGGCGGGCATTTTACGATCCGCCGGTGCCAGGCATTCAGTGGGAAAAAGGCTCTGTCGGCACGGCGCGCTTTACGGGCGCACGATTGGCGGACGTGTTGAAGAAAGTTGGCGTCAAAGCCGCAGGCAAATACGTTGTCGTCAACGGTGCTGAAAAACCCGTCGGCACGCAGCCCAAATTCATCCGTAATGTGCCGATGGCGAAGGCAGTAAACGCAGATACGATTCTTGCCTACGAAATGAATGGCGAACCGATTCCCATGCTGCACGGCTTCCCGCTGCGTCTTGTTGTCCCGGGATGGGAAGGCGCGTATTCCGTCAAATGGCTTAACAACATTCAGGTGATTGACAAAGAACACGAAGGCTTCTTCGTCAAAACGGCCTATCGATATCCTAACAAACCTGTCGCGCCAGGCGCGGCAGTGCCGCCGGAAAATATGGTTCCGCTGACTGGCCTGGTAGTGAAGTCATTCATCAATGCGCCAGCAGAAGGCGCGAATTTTAAGCCCGGCCCGATTCGCGTTGCGGGGTTCGCGTGGGCGGGCGAATCGTTCATCACCAAGGTGGACGTTTCGATGGACAACGGCAGCACGTGGATGCCAGCCAAGCTAGGCAAGGAGCGCGAACGCTACGCCTGGCAATCATTCGAGCACGAATTCAACATCA
Organism: Blastocatellia bacterium; assembly: GCA_039922135.1. Classification (GTDB taxonomy): domain Bacteria; phylum Acidobacteriota; class Blastocatellia; order RBC074; family RBC074; genus RBC074. Next base: position 823 of record JBDSAM010000448.1, on the reverse strand, counting down.
CGAAACCCGGTTCGTATTTGCTGATGGCTCGCGCCACGGACGACAAAGGCAAAGTGCAGCCCGTTGCGCCGCAATGGAATCCGTCCGGCTATTTATGGAACGTCATTGATAAAGTGAGGGTCAATGTCGAAGCGTAATTCAAATGTGTTGAAGATTGTGTGCGCATTGGCGCTGGTCACCGGCATTGCGTGGTACTGGCCATCAGCGGCGCGCGCGGGCAAATTTGTCTTCGGGCAGGATTTGCCCGCGGGCAACGGCGTCGAACTGGCGCGCGACAAATGCATGACCTGCCACGAAGCGGACCTGATCGCCGCGCAGCGATTGTCAAAACAGGGCTGGACGCGCGAAGTCGAAAAGATGATGCGCTGGGGCGCGAAGGCAACCGACGCCGAGAAAGCAATATTGATTGATTACTTTTCGGCCCATTTTGGCCAGCGCAAAGCGTCTGCTGCTGTGGTCATGTCCAGCCTCGAACGCGGCAAGCAAATCTTCGATGCCAAATGCCTGCTTTGCCATGAAGCCGATTTGGTCGTTGCGCAGCGCTTGGCCAGGCCGGGCTGGACGCGCGAAGTTGACAAGATGGTTCGCTGGGGCGCGAAAGTCAGCGATGTGGAGAAAGAGCCGCTCGTGGATTACCTGCTGCAAAATTACGGCCCGCGCTCGGTTGAGACAAAGAAGTAGGCGGGTGGCTATCAGCAAGATGCCAAGGCGTGGGAAAATCCTTTGCACCTTGGCGTCTTTGCATTGGACATCACTTCTTGCTGAGTTTCTCTTTCATTGCCTGTGCTTCGGCGCTCTTCGGATAGCGCCGAAGCACTTCCCG
>JBDSAM010000447.1:0-6208 GCA_039922135.1 Blastocatellia bacterium | reverse complement strand
TGCCATTGCAGGTAGCCCAGCCACAAGACCAGATCGGCGATGACCGCCGCGCGCGGGTTGACCTCCAAGCCGAGGAATTGATGCGGGTCAACGGTCAAGCCGGTGTATTCCAGCGCCGTCTGCTTTTCGCCAAACCCTTCCAGCGCGTCCAGCACTTCGCCTTCCAGCCGTTTCATGTGCTCCATCGTGACGTACAGGAAATTGCCGCTGCCGCAGGCCGGATCAAGCACGCGCGTTGAACAGAGTTTGCGCCGGAAGATTTCGACTTCGCCTGCCGCGCCTTCCGTGTCGCCATTGCGGGCCAGCGTGACGGCGGCGGCCAGCACGGCCTGCCACTCTTCGCGCAAAGGTTCGACGATTGTGGGCAGCACCAGCCGTTCGACGTAAGCGCGCGGCGTGTAATGCGCGCCGAGTTTGTGCCGTTCGATGGGATTCAGCGCGCGTTCCAATAGCGTGCCGAAGATCGCCGGTTCAACGTCGCGCCAATCGCTTTTGGCTGCGGCAATCAACAATTCCAACTGCTGGCGCGTCACGGGCAGCGCGCTGCTTTCGGCAAACAGCCCGCCGTTGAATTGCAGCAGCTTGGTTTTCAGAATCGGCGAAAACCCGCCGGTGTTCATTCGCTGCCACAACTCTTCCATCATCTGCGGAAAGATCGAAAGGTCTTCGCGCAGGCTTTCCAGAAACTCTGTGAACTTGCCTTTGGGAATCAGTTCGACATCTTCGGCAAACATCGTGAAGACCGAACGCATCAGGAAGGCCGCGACCTTTTCCGGCGCGTGCCCGCCTTCTTCAAACGATTTGGCCAAGCGGGCGAGTTGCGCGGCGACTTCGCGGGTGACGCGGGCGCTGCGGCGGCTGGGGTCGAGCGCCAGCGGTTCTGTCCAGACCGTCCGCAATCGTTCGCGAATGTCTTCGCGTTCCAGATCGCGCAGTAAGATTCGATGGCCGCGCGGGTCAGGGAACGGCAGATAAGTGCGGCCCGCTCGCGCAAAGTCAGCGAACAACTCAATCGAATGGCCGATGTCCGCAACGATCAGAAACGGCGGCCAGCCTTCGGCACGAGCGATTTCGCGGGCGTACTGGTCGGCTTGGCCGCGCGCGGCAATCATCGCGTCGTCCCAACCTTTTGTGCCGCGCACCGCCGTGCCTTTCTTCTGCTTCTTGTTCAGTTCGGGAAACAGCGCATCCGGTCTGCCGCTTTTCTCACTGCCTTGTTTGGCTTCCAGCACGAAGCAGCCGCGTTTGTACAGGTCAATGCGCTTGATGCTGCTGGTTCCGTCCGGGTATTGAAAGACAACGTTGCGCTCGAAGACATAAGCGTTCTGCCGGTCGTCAGCCTGCGCCGGATCAGGGGGTACGACGCCAAGCAGATTGCACAACTCGCTGAGGAATAGTTGATAGTTGGCGCGTTCCGCCGCGCCGGAATTTTCCCAACGCCCGATGAATTCCTGAATGGCGGATGGTGAGGAAATCAGAGTATTTGCCTTTTGTGAATGGTACGGCCAATGGTATGGCCAATGGTACGGAACCGGGAGCGGTAGCGACCGGGTACTTTTGAATGCGTTACCTTTGGGTCAAACCCGGTCGCTACCGGGTCCTTTTGAATGCGTCAACTTTAGGTCAAACCCAGTCGCTACCGGTCCTTTTGAATGCGTCAACTTTAGGTCAAACCCAGTCGCTACCGCTCCTGGTTCCGTACCGAAATCTGTACCCAATCCCAATGCTGTGCCGCGCGTTCAATGACGCCCGGCAAATCTTCGGCCAGCAGATAACCGCTTTTGACCAGCTTCAACGCGGCTTCGGTGATCTTGCCCAGATACTGTTCGCGGCTGGCGTAGCGTTCTTCAATCGAAAGGCGCGGATCGCCCGTGCGCTGGCGGTCGGCTTTGGTTTTGGCGAAGGGAATGTATGAACCGGTGAAATCCACCAGTTGATCGGGCGCGCCGGTCTGTGCATCACGCGGGTTCCAACCCGTGAAGGTTGCCAGCGGCACGGCGACTTCTGGCAATCGCACGCCGCCCAGATCAATGCCGTCGGCATCCACCTGCGGAACCATCACTGGAAATGCCTTGCCGATGCGCGGCGGCGTGTTGGCGATCAATCCTTTTGATTTGAACTGTGGGCCGTAATCCACGCGCCAGGCTTCGTGGACGGTGAGCGGGAATTTGACGTTCGGGATTTTCGGGAAGTTGACGTTGCTTGGAGCTGCGAGTGTGCCGTCGGCGAGTTTGGCGTATTGGCTGGCCGGAGGTTGCGCGCCGTCTTTGGCCCAGGCGTCCAGCGCCAAAATCAACGCGCGCATTGACCAGGCGTAATCCACCGGCGTGATCAGGTTTTGCGCTTGATTCCTGACCGGCGGGAATTGGCCTGTGCCGTGCTGGCCGCCAGGAAAATAGTAAATGCGCACATTGTCCATCAGCGGAATATCAGACTTGCCATCAATGGAAGTAGAAATGAGGGACGCGGCGCGGCCCCAGTATTCATAGCTGGAAAACGTGTAGAAGATTTTCGGCAGGGCTTTTTGTTTTGACGCCAGCGTCAGAATGCCATCGGTTTCGCCAGTTTCAGGATCGGTCTGGCCAAGGTCTGTGAAGGGGAAAATGTCCGTCGGGAAAAAGAAGGTCGCAAACGGCGAGGCATCGCGCGAAGCTTCGGCAAAACGATAATTGAAGCTGCCGCGACCGCCACCCGCAACGTGCGCGTGAACGCCGTCGAAAACCTGGCGGTCCCGTTCGTCAGCGTTAAAGCCCTGATACAGGAAATGGCGCAGGAAGTGACCGGATTGCGAAATGCCGAAGCCGATCGCGCGTTTGACCGTCGCCACGTCGTTACGGTCGTATTTGAAATGCGACACCAGATCGCGCACAGCCGCCAGGCCTAAACCGACTACTGTCGGATTCTGCGCGCGATAAACCACTTCATAAATCTTGCCCGGCTCAAACCCGCCTTTCAGCGTGATGAAAGTTGGATCGGGCGCGACTTTGCCAGCACCACTATCTTGGGAGAATCGCCCAAATTGCCAATCGCCTCGCGGAATCAAGCGGCGTTCGCCCAGCACTGTGTCGCGCATGGTCAATTTGTATTCGGCGCTATTCGGATCAATCGCGGCCTGCGCCTTTGTCCCGCGATGGCCCAGCGTCGTGTCGAAAACTTTTGAAGTGAAAACAAAATCCGACCGCACCCAGCCGGTAATCGCTTTACCGTTGTCAGTGGCCACAGGAGCATAAAGCCGCACCCCATCCGCCACATCAAATTCCCAGCCGACCCAGACCAGCGTGAAGCCTTGCCGCATCAGAAAGCCATCGCCGATTTCGCCATCCGCGCCGCGCCCTCGATTGAAATACCGCGCCATCGCGCGTCCGCCGCGATTCGAAATTTCCACCACCGCCGAACCATTCCCGCGATTCAAATCCTTCGGGCGCAGAATGTAGAGGTCGGACGAAAATTCGACCAGCCCATGCGCGTTGCGCGGCGCTTTGTCCACATCAACGATGGTCTTGTTGTGAGGATCGTTCGGATCAACGGCGAAGTAGACTTTGCCAACAATCTTTTCGTACGCGCCCGCCAAGCCGAACTCTTTGCCGTTCGACACGTCGGCGCGCGAAGTGATTTCGATGCGGACGACTTTGGCTTGCGCTGAGATTGACGCCAACCAAATCAAACTAAGTGCGAATAGCGTTTTGAGTAGCTTCACGGAGTTTCTCCTGATCATTGAATAGCGATTCATCTTTATCTGATGTCTTCTGCGCTCGGGAAATTTTGCCCGGGAGAGATCTGCCCAGAAAATATCTGAATGCCGCGTGCAGCCTTGATCGCGCGGACAACGGCTTGTGCCATCACTTCGGCGGCGAGCGCGCCGATCAGCGTGACATTGACGGGTTTGGTAGACGTGGACTTGCCTGTGGCAATTACGAAGATCGTGTCGCCGTCGAACATCGTGTGCGAAGGATTGATTGTGCGCGCCAAGCCATCGTGGGCCATCTGCGCAATCTTCTTGGCTTGGGCTTTGTCGAGCTTGGCATCGGTGGCGATGACGCCGATGGTTGTATTCGTCCCGCCCAACAATGGCGGCAGCACTTCGCCGCGCAGGATTCCCGCCATCGCGCCTGCCAGCTTTTTGCCGTCGGGCGTGCGCACACCTGCGATCAATTTGCCGGTGGTTGGATCAGTGATGTCGCCGACAGCGTTGACAGCGACGATTGCACCGACGGTCAGGTCTTTGCCGATCTTTACCGAAGCCGTGCCAATGCCGCCTTTCATCGCTCGCTCGTTTCCGAACAGTTTGCCAACCGTTGCGCCCGCGCCCGCGCCGATATTGCCTTCGGCGGGTGGATTGGTTGAAGCAACTTGGCAGGCTTTGTAACCCGCCGCCGCATCGGGCCGAATTTTGGCATCACCGACAGGCAGATCGTACAAGACCGCAGCCGGCACAATAGGAACTTTGGCAACACCGACGTCATAGCCGAAGCCGTGTTCTTCCAACCAGCGCATAACGCCCGTTGCGGTGTCCAATCCGAAGGCGCTGCCGCCACTTAAAACAATCGCGTGAACTTGCTGAACCAGATTGATTGGATCGAGCAGATCGGTTTCGCGCGTGCCGGGGGCTGAACCGCGCACGTCAACGCCGCCGGTCGCGCCGTCTTCGCACAGGATGACCGTGCAGCCCGTGGGACGGCGGGTATCGGTAAAATGGCCGACTTTAATTCCGGCAACGTCAGTGATTGAGCTTTTCGGGTTGGAAGCAGATTGAGTTTGGTTGATTGCCATAGCGGTGCTTTCATCTTCGGCGATTAATACAAAAGAAGCAGCGGCCAGACCGCTTCGCAAAATTTCGCGGCGGGTGAAGACAGATGATATTCTCGACATAAGATTCAACCTCAGATTGCTCCCCTCCCTCACGGTCGGGGTACTGATACAAAATCAAAAGGCGGTTCTAGCCGCATCGCCGAACCGCCTTTATTTTTTGTTTTGCTGGTCAACTCCCGGCTGACCTAACTGACCGTTCAGCCTCGGCCTTCCCAGCCGCTTTGTTTGTACGCGCCATCCACAACGATGACCGGCACGGTTGGGTCATCGTCGGAATAGCGGAACATCTCTTTACGATATTCCAGATTGTCCTGCGCATTGCGCTCTTCAAACGCAATACCCTGGTCGCGATGCCAAGCCATGGCCTTGGCACAATATGGACAACCAGGCTTGGTGTAGATGATGACGTTGTTCATTAAGCTTATTACCTCTCTCGCTTATCGCTGCTCAATCGTGACGTATTTCAGATCCATTCCGCCCTGATAATCGGAGCGCGGACGGATCAGTTTGTTGTTACCGAGTTGTTCCAGCACATGCGCCGTCCAACCACTGATGCGGCTGACGGCGAAGATCGGCGTATACAGATCAACCGGGATGCCCAGCATGTAGTAGACCGAGGCCGAATAGAAATCCACGTTGGCGCGGATCTTCTTGCCCTTCTTGTCCATTTCAGCGACGACGATGTCTTCGATGCGTTTGGACATGTCGAACCATTTGGTATCGCCCTGGCGTTTGCCAGTGGCTTCGGACATGCGGCGCAGGTATGTGGCGCGCGGATCTTCGGTCTGATAAACGGCGTGGCCAATGCCCATGACCTTTTCGCCTTTGGCAAATTTGTTGGCGATGTACTGGTCAACTTTTTCGAGCGAGCCGATGTCGAGCAGCATTTTCATGACCTGTTCGTTCGCGCCGCCGTGCAGAGGGCCTGACAGCGCGCCGATGGCCGATGTAATCGAAGCGTAAATATCGGCCAGAGTGCCCGCAGTAACGCGGGCAGCAAAGGTCGAAGCATTAAATTCGTGGTCGGCGTGCAAGATCAGCGCAACGTCGAAGGCTCTGGCTTCGACGTCCGACGGCTCTTTGCCATTGAGCAGATAAAGGAAATTTTCGGCGTGCGTCAGTTCCGGCTTCGGGGCGAGCGGTTCGTTGCCTTTTCGGATGCGGTCAATCGCGGCGACAACAGTCGCAACCTGCGCGGTCAGGCGAACCGCCTGGCGCTTGCGCGATTCAGGCGAGGTATCAGTTTTATCAGGATCGTAGAACGCCAGCGCCGAAACAGCCGTCCGAAGGGCATCCATCGGGACGGCTGTTTTGGGAAATGCCTTGATCATTGCAATGATCTCTGCCGGAATCGCGCGATTGGCAGCAAGCTGTTTTTTCAGATCATCAAGCTCATCTT
>JBDSAM010000446.1:0-7095 GCA_039922135.1 Blastocatellia bacterium | reverse complement strand
TAGTGAGCACAACTTCCGCGTTGGTGCCGATGTCTGTGATCCTGACGGTTGCGCCCGGCACCGCAGCGCCGGAACCGTCGCGGACCTGGCCGCGGATCGAACCGAAATTCGATTGCGCCAGCCCGGTGGCGCTGAGGCAATAAAACGAAACGAGTAGGCACAGGAATAACGAAACACTTCGGCCACGAAACATAACAGTCCTCCGGCTTGGATCAGCCCAAATAGCAATGAGTTAGTCAGCGATGAAATTTCTCTTCAGCCTGCCGAAATTGCGGGCGGCGTGTTTTGATTATTCCCAGCAAAGGCCCCCGGTGAATGTAGGGCGAGGGCAGCCGTCACGATATGGAGGCTCGGCGGGAACGTCTACTAACCAGAGATAGCGCCCGATACTAACTTTGGTTAGGTGTGCGAGATTGAAGGGAAGCATTCGCGCCCCGCATGCACGGCACGGATGGCGGCGAGCAGTTCATCGCCGAACGTTTCCTTGAGCAAATATGCGCTCGCCCCCGCGCTGATGGCCTGCTCTCGCCCTTGATCGCCTTGAAAACTGGTCATGACAATGAATCTGCTCTGGGCGTTGGCGCGACGAATCGCTCGAATTGCGTCCAGGCCGCCGAGCTTAGGCAGGCGCATATCAATCACGGTCACATCCGGTCGAAGTTGCCCGAACATCGTGACGGCCTCTACGCCATCACAGGCGATCCCGGCCACCGCCATGTCCGACTGCGCTGAGATCATCTCCGCCAGCCCTTCACGCACCGCCCGATGGTCGTCCACAATCAGAATTCGGATTTGTTGAGACAAGAGAAAGCCGAGTAAGAAGATTGAAGGTTAATGCGATGTTGCATTGCGAGGGCGCATCATCGGGAATAAGGCGGGTGCGGTCTACTAACTTTAGTCAGCGGCGGCTACTAACTTTAGTCAGATTTCAGAGATGAAGAGCTATTCGTCCAGGTGAATGATTCCGCGCCGAAGCGCGGCGGTGACGGCTTGCGTGCGGTCGCTGACGTCCAGCTTGCTGAGGATTTTGTTGACGTAGAATTTGACGGAGCCTTCAGTTACATGGAGAGCGTCGCCGATCTGTTTGTTGCTGTTTCCAGCAACCATCAGCCGGAGCACGTCCATCTCGCGCGGCGTCAGGCCGGGCGGCGTCAATTCGCCTTCCTGATTGCTTATCACGCCCGGCGGCAAATATTGGCCGCCCGCGTGAACGGTGCGAATGGCCTTGAATAGCTCTTCGCCGAACATTTCTTTCAGGACGTAAGACGCCGCCCCGGCTTGCATTGCCTGGTAAACATCCTGATCGCCGTGATGCGACGTGACGACGATGAAGCGGCTGTGCGGAAATTCCCGGCGCAAGGTTCTGATGGTTTCGACGCCGCTCATTCCAGGCAGGCGCAAATCCATCAACGTCAAATCCGGCGAGTGTTGGCGGAATAATCCAATCGCCTGCGCGCCATCGGCTGCCGCGCCGACCACGCGCATATCAGGCTGCGTGCCAATCATCGCAGCCAGCCCTTCGCGCACGACGGGATGATCGTCAACCAGCAGGATGCGAATGGAAGAGAGAGTTTGGTTCATCGGAGCTTCCCTGTTTTAACGCGCACTTTGATTTCGGTGCCCGTCTCAGGCGTGCTGGACAAAGATAATTCGCCGCCGATCTGTGCGGCGCGCTCGCGTATGCCGAGCAGCCCATAATGGCCGCCGAAGCCCTGCGCGTTAATTTCGAGATCGAACCCGCAGCCGTCATCTCGCACGCTTAGCTCAACCTGCTTCGATTCAAAACTCAGGTTGACTTCGATCCGCCTGGCCTGCGCGTGGCGCAGCGCGTTGTTCACCGATTCCTGCCCGATACGCAGCAGGTTGTTTTCCTGGTCGTCAGCCAGGCGGCGCGACGTGCCTTTCACCGAATAGCTGATCTTGGGCGCATCGTCGCCGGAGGCCTGCGCGATGAAGTTTTCGAGCGCCGTTGCCAGATCGTCATGTTCCAGCGCCTGATGCCGCAAGTCCAGCACCAGGCGGCGCGCATCGGCCATTCCCGTCCGCGCCAGTTCAACCGCGCGTTCCAAATGCCTGCCTGCCTGCTGCGGCGAGGTCGGCAGCAAGGTTTTGATGACGTGCAGTTGCGCCAGCAATCCAGCGACTTCCTGCGCCAACGTGTCGTGAATGTCGCGGGCGATGCGGTTGCGCTCGCCCATCACGGCCACGTGGCGCGCCTGCATTTGCCGCAACCGCTGTCGGTGAACCAACCAGCCGATGGCCGCCATCGCCATTGCGCAGCCCGCAAAAAACCACCAGCTTTGATAGAAGTGCGGACGCAGTCGCAGCCCGATAGCAGCGCCCGCTTCGTTCCACACGCCGTCGTTGTTGCCAGCCAGCACGCGGAAGGTATAGTGGCCCGGCGGCACGTTCGTGAAATACGCCGTGCGACGCGCGCCCGCGTCCACCCATTCCCGATGAAAGCCTTCCAGCTTGTAACGAAAACTCACTCGCTCCGGCGCGACGAAGCTCAAGCCCGTGTATTGAATCTCGACTTCGCCGCGCCCCGGCGGCGCAATGATCTCTGCCGCCAATCCGAGCGCTTGTTTGTCCACCAACGCCTGTTCAATCCGAACAGGCGGAGCCACGGCGTTGAAGCGCAGCTTGTCTGGCTCGATCATCACCAGCCCGTTCATTGTCGGGAACCAGAGTTTGCCATCGCGCGAGCGGCAAGCCGAAGGGTGTGTGCCGAAATGGACGGAACTCTGCATGCCCTCGGTTTGGCCGTAGGAAACAGAAGTCAGCCGATTGATTTTGCCTTCGGCCAGTTGATTCAATTCCTGGCGGCTGACGCGAAAAATGCCGCGACTGCTGCCGCACCACAGGTTTTGCCGGTCATCTTCCAGCATCTGATACACAGCGTCCGACGGCAGCCCCTGCTTCATCGTGAAGGTGGTGAAGACGCCGTCCTTAAAACGGCTTAAGCCGCCGCCGCGCGTGCCGACCCACAACGTCTTATCGGCGTCTTCATACAGCCCACTGACGAAGGGATAAGGCAATCCGTCGCGCTCGGTGAGGATGCGCAACGAGCCGTTCTGATAGCGCAATAACCCAGCGTCCATCCCCACCCATAATCCTCCTGCCTGGCTACGGATAATCACGCGCACCGCCGAGATGGGGATTTTTGAATCAGCGACAACGCTCGTCAGCTTTCCATTCTCGAAGAGCCATAGCCCATCGCTGCGCCCCAGCCAGAGCTGCCCTTGCTCGTCTTCGGCCAGCGAAAAGATCGGCGGAAGCGGTGATGAGGCGGACTGAAGGTGGTTTTTGAATATCCCACGCCGCAAGCTGACCAGTTGATTGCCAGCCGTGGCCAGCCACAACGTGCCGCTCCGATCCACCAACATTGCTCTGACGCCGTTTTTCAGGACAGGATCGCGCGCGCCAACCAAACTGAACCGCCCGTCTCGCAGCACGCTAATGCCATCGCCGAACCAGGAAGCGATATGGATCGCGTCGTCGCCATCTTCCACAATCGAGCGGACAAAGTCGCCGGCCAGACCATCCGATTTGGTAAAGACGCGCACGCCCGAATCCCGCACGCGCGCCATCCCGCCGCCGTCAGTGCCGACCCACAGGCTGCCTTCGTGATCGGTGCACAGCGCTGTCACAAAATCGCTCGGCAGCCCGTCACTGCGCGTCAAGCCGGCAGGATGGCTGTTGCTGATCAAATGGCTGTTATCGAAATTATAAAGCCCCGCGTGCGTGCCCGCCCACAACCGGCCTGATGCGTCTTCTGCCAATGCGTAGACGATGTTATCCGGCAACCCCGTTTTGATCGGATAGTCTTCAAACTTGTCGCGGCTCCAGCGAATCAGGCCTTTACCAATCGTTCCGAACCAAATATTTCCTTGTTGATCTTCGATCACCGCATTCAGATTCTCAGTGCTCAGCCCATCCTTCATCGTGTAGCGCCGAATCCCGTCCTTGCCGATCCGGAATGCCCCCGCGTTGGTTGTCAGCCAAAGGTGTCCTGCCCGCGTGGCGCAAAGCTGGCGAATGCTTTGACCTGCAGTTAAGAGGAGTTCCGTGACAGCGCCGACCTTGCCGTCACGCATCACATGAAGGACATTGCCAGCGGCAACGTACAGGGTGCCGTCTCGCGTTTCGGTTACACTTGTGACCGTGTCCGCCACCAGCCCCTGAACAGTCGTGTAGCTTGTGAATTGGCCATTCAAATAACGGACGAGGCCGCCATCTGAGCCGATCCACAGCGTCCCGGCGCGATCTTCGAACAAAGAGGTAAAGATATTGCTGCGCAGCGCTGGCGTGTTTTCGCGGTTGAAGACGACAAAGCGCACGCCGTCAAAGCGTGTTAGTCCGTCATAGGTTGCTGCCCAAACGTAACCGTCGCGCGTCTGCGTGATGGCCCGAACCTGGTTCTGCGGCAATCCATCTTTGACTCGCCAAACCCGTATGCTAAGCCGATCGGGTGACGGATGCATTTGAGGGACACCCAAGACTTGAAGGGCTAAAACGGAGTGGAGAATGAAAAGGACGGCTTTCAAGAGTTTCTTTCCTTAGAGCCTGCGGGCTTTTTCTCCGCCAACCCTACTTTCGCAAGTTTTTCTGGCAAGATTTTTATGACGCAATCACATTAGAGTTGTTGTGATGTTTGCGCTCAACAACTTAGCCTAAAATTCCAGAGTCCAGCGCAGACTCCCAAAGTAACATTGTATAAATCAAGATCGTGCATTCGCAGCCGATCCGACAATATCCGATAACGTTTCAAACCCGCGATGCTATGCTCAACTCTTATTCGCTCACTGGCCAGTAACTTGTTTTCCGCTTATTGCTCCGCAGTTAGTTCCTGCTTCTTCGATTTTTTATGCGGAATCAATAGCTCTTTGCACTTGTAATCTTTTTCAATTCCTAAAAAGCCTAAGTCCACGCGGACCCGGAAATCGGCAACCCAGTTTTTCTCCGGCGGCAACTAAGCTGGAACATTCAGAAATTTGCAGTTTCACTCGGTCACGCTAACGGTTTGAACCAAAACCTGCAAATCACTGTGCGGCAAAAGCTTGGAGCGATCTACTTTATCGCAACAACTCTATTTACTTGCTGGCTGCCTTCTTGGGCGACGTTGACCTGAACCAGCAGCGCGCTTCTCCAGGCCCCGCGCCAGTGACTCGCACGCCCGTAGGTAACGCCGCTGCGAATAGTCGAGCCGCCGGTCCCAAAAATCCGCCACCGCCGGCGCAATGCCTTTGCCCTGGTCGTGACAGGCAGCCGTGTGCTGGTTTTGCACGTCATACAGCCGCAACCAAGAAAGCGCAACCTCTTCGATTGCCAGCCGTGCGAGCGCGGTCGCAGGCCAAGGCGTTTGGCAGCTTGCAAGGCTGTGTCGGGTCCGCGCAGCCGAGTTCTATGGAGGTCGGCGCGCGGCTGCCTTCCGTATAGCTCGCATATGCATTCAAGGCGTGCCACGGAGTGAAGGTGATGCCGATGGCAGGATTGAATCGGTCAAACGAATGATTCCCGGTAAGCGAGCCCGAGCCGGCAGTGAGCCGATTCGGTTGGAAGACGATTTGCTGATCATTCCCACGCCGGGCCACACCAGCGGGCACGTGGTCTTTCTTTACCGCAACCGGTACCTTTTCGCTGGAGATCATCTCTGGTGGTCGCCAAACTACAACTCGCTGTACGCATCACGGAACGTTTGCTGGTACGACTGGGGCGAACAGACGCGCTCGATGGAGCGGTTGCTGGATTATGACTTCGAGTGGGTCTTGCCCGGGCACGGACGGCGTTACCACGCACCAGACGCCGTTCAGATGAAGCCTCATCTGCGAGATTGCATCAACAAGATGAAGGGCGGATGAAAACTCAGACGGCTGTTTCGTAGCGATTCGGCAACGGTTGGCGCGCTACGCTTCAGGTCACACAAGCCGCCGCCCGGCGTAAATCTTTGACCAGCGCGGCATAGATTTCATCGGCTGGCTGGCTGCGCAGGACTGCCGCCGGATGATAAGTCGCCAGCAAATTGAGGTTGCCACGCTGCAAAAGTTCCCCGCGAGTTTCGCGCAAAGCAAAGCTGGGGCTGATCAGCGCGCGGGCGGCGCTCACTCCCAGGCAAACGATCACTTTGGGTTGCAGGCAGGCGAGTTCGGCTTCGAGCCAGGGCTTGCAGGCGTTGATTTCGCGCAAGGTCGGCGTGCGATGAAGGCGGCGTCCATCGGTGAGGCTGTATTTGAAATGCTTGACGGCATTGGTCAGATAGAGCCTGTCGCGCTCGAGCCCCGCTTCAGCTACTGCACGGTTGAGCACGTCACCCGCCGGGCCGATGAAAGGCTCTCCAGCTCGGTCTTCTTCATCGCCGGGTTGTTCGCCGACCAGCACAATGGCAGCGTCGCGCGGCCCCGCGCCAAACACGGTTTGGGTGGCGGCAATGTAAAGCTCACAGCCCCGACAGCCCCGCGCCGCCGTGCGCAACGTTTCCAGCGTTCGCTCAGGTGGAAGGAAATCGGTCGCCGCACAAGCCAAACCTTCCTGTTGCGCGAGCATGCGCTGGACGCGCTGCGGGGCTTCGCGCAACAAAGAATCAATCAGCGCCGCCTCTGGCAGCGTCGGCCAGTGCCGCACCGGCATTTCCTTCTTCATTGCTTTCAGCTTGATGCGCGCGGGGTTGAAGATGGCGCGATAGAATTCCTTCCACAACGCTTCCATCTGGTCATCATCGGGTGCATCCGCCACCGTTGCGCCGGGGCCATAATTTAATTGCTCGCCATCCCAATGCGCCGACTCATCCGGCGTCAAAATCGTCCAGCGCATGACCGCAAACCGCCGCTGAAAGAAAGGCGCAGAAAGTTGCAGGCTGTAATGATCGGGGCGATGCCAGGCGACGTAATGTTCGTTGCCATCCGCATCCGCCGTCTTGCGAAAGCGCACGAAGGCTTTGGTTTTGTGCACATCACGGCGCACGGATTTTTCCATCAGTTGCAGCGTGCGCGTGAGCGGATCGCTGGCAATGCGCAGCAGATGGTTTTCTCCGTGCGTCAATCGCCACAGCATCTGGTAAAGCAAGGCGAAGCGTTCACCATCGCGGTGATGACAAAC
>JBDSAM010000445.1:0-8822 GCA_039922135.1 Blastocatellia bacterium | reverse complement strand
GGATCTATGGCGTGCGCAAACTTGCCGAGGCTGGGCACGAAGTCATTCTGCTTAATCGCGACATCAAGCCCGGGGGACTGGTCGAATACGGCATCTATTTCAACAAGCACAAACTGAAAGAAGGCGTCCGTAAACAGTTCCGCCAGTTTCTGGCCGATCCACGCATTCATTACGTCGGCCACGTAAAAGTTGGCCAGCAAGCCGATCTGACATTGGACGAACTGCGCGATCTATTGCAGCCGTCGGCCATTGTCGTGGCATCGGGCGCGCAGGGAACCAAGGCTCTTGGCATCCCAGGCGACACTGCCCTAGGCGTTTATCACGCGAAGGATTTGGTCTATCACTTCAACGGCCTGCCAGAATTCACGAAGCGCGAGTTTCAGCTTGGCGAACGCGTCGCCATCATCGGAGTTGGCAACGTGATGGTGGATATTGCGCATTGGCTGGTGCATGAAAGGAAGGTCAGGGAAGTGGTCGCCGTTGCTCGTCGTGGCCCCGCCCAGCGCGCTTACACTGACGTGGAGATTCAGTCCGTGGCCGCCAATATTGACCAGCAGGCGCTACGGGTTGAACTGGAACGCGTGAGGACGAAGCTGGAAGCTGTCGGCGAAGACTTGGATGTAATCTGGAAAGAGTTGACCAAACACTGCGGCTCGAAATCGAAGGAAGGGGAAAGTCCGTCCAGGATGTTTTTCCGATTCCTAAGTTCGCCGACAGAAGTTATCGTCGAAGACGGCAAAGTTAAAGCCTTGCGCGTTGAAAATACCGAGCTATACAAACGCGTCGAAGCCATCTCCAGCAAAGGCGCGGGAACCTACTTCGACATCGAATGCGATTCGGTAATCTTTGCCATCGGCGACAAAGTGGACGAGACATTAGGGCTGCCCTGTACAGGGACTGAATACGTCCGCAATCCGAATCCTGACCCTGACAATGCGGGCGATGAAGCCTACCAGGTATTTGATCCGGAGGTCGGGCAAGTCTGCGACGGGCTTTTTGTCATTGGCTGGTCACGGCAGGCGTCGGACGGTGTTGTTGGTAAGGCTAAACAGGATGGTGAGCGCGGCATGGCTGTGGTCAATCGTTACCTGCAAAGGCGCGAATCAGGCTCGGCGGAAGATTGGGAAGGAAAACTGGCGAAACTCCGGCAGCTTTTGGAAGGACGCGGGGCGCGGCTGGTTAATTACGCCGACGTTCAGAAATTGGAGGCCGCCGAACGCGAGGAGTCACAAAGGCGCGGTGTCGAATTCTTCAAGCACATGACCGATGAAGACATGCTACAGGCGATTGATGAGTCATAAGGACTAGCTGGGGATTGGCTGAGATAATTATTACTTCGCCAAGTGAGCTATATTATTTGTTGAAGTAGGCAGGCAAAATAGTTTTTTGTCGTAAATCCGACCTTTACGACTAAGTTTCTAATTTTCATCTTGACAGTTTTGTCCTACGCGTAGTATTACAGCCATGCATCCCGCAACAAAGCTGTACCTCAATGATCAATACTGAACCCACCGGCACTGGTTTACCCCATGATGCGGCGCTTTAGTAGCGCTTGTATTATTAAGCTAGTGGTAGGTAGGGTATTGGTATGAGTTTCTAGTACATTGGCGTTGTAATTAGGATGGTAACTAAAGTTTGGTGCCCTGGATTTTGGTTCGCAGACACTAGCCTTGTGGTTTCCCAGCCTATCCCCATAATACGACAGCTACCAATATAAAGCTCCAGATGGCCTTGAGCATCTCATTGCCCTAAATCGTTCTCCACTGCAACTAAATGCTGCTTTGCGCATAGTGTTATTGCGCCAAGCTCTAAATAAGTAAGTCAGGCTCTTTAAGTAGCTGGATAAGGAGAAGTGTGTAATTCCCCAGCAGAAGGGTCTTGTGCTTTAACAAACAAAACTCGTAATTAGGAGAAGTCAAAACACAAAATAAATTGGAAAGTGTCTGAACGTTTATGCAGAAGCGCTGAATAAGTAATATGTGACAGTTACCCCAACAACGTCCAAGTTAATAGGCTAGAAGCTATTGCGCTAACGTTGATTATCTGGCACGGGCGGATATTTGAAAACGTTTCAGATCATGGTTCCAATTATAGGAGAAAATCATGGTGCCTCGTAACATTTATCCCTCGAACACTAGAAGCAAACTAAATATCAGTAATTCTGCCGTGCTGATTTCTGCCTTTGTGCTTATCAGCTTGCTTGTACTGGGCAGTAACACGCCTGCGTTGGCTCAACTCGCATTTCAAAAAGTCCAGACAATCGAATTAGAAGCAAACACGATTTCGGATTCACAAATCCGTCTGAATTGGAGGATTAACTATCCAGCCGTAATCGGCAGTATTCGCATCTACCGTGCGCATTACGTCACGCCTGACAATTTCGTTTTATTGACCACGCTGCCAGCAAATGCGCTGAGTTATGTTGATTCGGGGCTGAAGTCTAAGGCCACTTGGTTCTATCGTATTCAGATGTCCGAAAAGAAACCGGCGCAACTGTCCTCTCCGTCGAATTCAGTAAAGGCGACGACGATGGAGTTCCCTCCTGATCCGGGAAATCAAAAAGGCAGTCCGGACGTTCCAAAGGTAACGACGGAAGACCCTTCGATTGGTAACGTCATTCAAACGCTGTCGGCGAAGGCGATTTCGGGCAATGATATCCAGTTAAAGTGGGCGATTCCGAGTATGAGTAACGTTTCGTCACTACGTATCTACCGCGCCTCTTCCGTAGATCCGAAAAACTTCATTATGATCGGCTCAATCGGATCGAACCTTAACACGTACGTGGATACAGACCTGATGCCGCTCAGGACTTATTACTATCAGATGAAGTACAACCTGGACAGCACAGGCGCGCGACTGTCAGCTCCCTCCAACACGGCGTCGGCGACCACGCCAAATGGAGCTGATCCCAACCCGCGAGCCAAGCTGGCTGCCCTGCGTCCCAAGCTAGGGATCCCGTTTGAACTTCCTTCGGGCGGCATTGGATCAGCTATCCCGTTGGATAATGCGGAAACTGATTTCCTGCTCCTGCTCAACAAGTATCGTGCGTCGAAAGGCGTCGGGCCGGTGCCCCCTTCAGTTGCTTTGACCATGGCGAGCGACTCGCTCAGCCAGGATCTGGCGAACCGCGGAGAGGTCAGCAAATCCAATTCGAATGGGTTCAGCGGCTATATGCGTTATCGCGGATTCGGGTTCTACAAGATTGACATCAATTTTGACACGCTCGTGACAGTCAATAGGTTGATGGACCTGCCTGCTTTCTTTGAGCAGGTGAGGCAGTCTCCGGAATTCGACGCGATGATGCTTCGCCCGGATTGGAAGACCGTCGGAATTGCTCGCGCATACAATGGCGCAGGCTCTTATTTCTGGGTACTGGATTTTGTTGATTATTGGGACAAGACCATTCCGCTGGTCGGGGAAGATACTGATGGCCGCGTTGATGGCAACGAACGCGTGCGGACACGCCCGCCGTTTGATTCACTGCTGTCTAAGGCGAAGCTCACCGGCTACGGCGACGACGGTAAGCCCTACTCGCCGGTTCATTGCGATTTGGAGACGAATGAATGCTGGCGTGACCCGGCACCTGGCGATAACCGCAGTCTGAGCGAAGATTCGTTGCCGGAGAACATGACTGGGATGTGGCACCTCCAATACCAGCTCAATTCGAAAGGCGTGATGCACTTCAACTCTCCCGATAAGTTCGATATGACTGACTTCACGATGTCCCTGCTTGTCAATGAAAATGGGACGTGGGTGTCGCAGGGGTATAAGGCTTATCAGGAGCCACCGCCGGCAGAGGCTGGCACGTGGAAGTGGGTGCACGACGCCGCGCACGGCGAAGAGATCGTGACGTTCTTCCGCGACAACGGCAAAACTGCCGCGACTTTACGCGTGCATGCTTCGCCGGGTGTGATGACATTCTTCGTTGTTGATGGCGGAGATTTCTTCAAAGG
The DNA here is from genome assembly GCA_039922135.1 of Blastocatellia bacterium. Lineage (GTDB taxonomy): Bacteria > Acidobacteriota > Blastocatellia > RBC074 > RBC074 > RBC074. The sequence continues at coordinate 4,869 of JBDSAM010000445.1, read as the reverse complement.
CGTGAAGGGCGACTACAATCCCAACGATGATGCGCAGGTTATCTTCATGCCCGGAGCGGGCTTCTTCCTGGGTTCTGCATCTCCGTTCCCATCAGGATTGCGTTGTGGCACCTGCCCGCAACCTTAATTCCAAGCTCGATTCTATTGTCGAGATGATCAACGCCGCAGTGATTTTTTTTCACTGCGGCGTTTTCGCTTTTGGCGATGCTCTTTCGGTTGGCGCTTTCGGACTGCTAAAATCCGCGCCCGTATTACAAGAACAGATCAATCAATCATTCAGAAAAAAACAGGCAGGATAAAAAGACAGGAGAATGACACAGATGAGGTTTCCGAGGGCGAGCGGGATTTTGCTGCATCCCACTTCGTTGCCAAGTCCCCACGGCATTGGCGACTTGGGGCAATCGGCGCATGACTTCGTGGATTTTTTGGAGGAGACGGGTCAAGGCCTGTGGCAGGTTCTTCCTTTGGGGCCGACTGGCTACGGCGATTCGCCATATCAATGCTTTTCAGCCTTTGCGGGCAATCCAGTTCTGATCAGCCTTGAAACTTTGATGGCGGATGGATGGCTCCAGGCTAAAGATTTGGCCGATGTGCCGAAGTTCCCAGACGACCACGTTGATTATGGCCCTGTCATCAAATTCAAAACGAAGCTGCTGACGCAAGCACACGCCAACTTTATTGAGGGCGCTTTAAATAAAGAGAAAGCCGATTATCTGAAGTTCACTGAACAAAGTGCGTGGTGGCTGGACGATTACGCGACGTACCGTGCGATCAAGGATGGCCACGATGGCCAAGGATGGACAAAGTGGGAGCCGTTCCTGCGCGACCGCGAAGACCAAGCCCTGCATTTCTTCCGCGAGAACCACGCGCTTGCCATCAGCCGCCATAAATTCTGGCAGTACCTTTTTTTCAAACAATGGTTGGCGCTGGCAAGCTATGCAAACAACAAAGGTGTCAAGATCATCGGCGACGCCCCGATTTTCGTCGCGCATGATTCGGCAGATGTCTGGGCGAATCGCGAGCTTTTTTACCTGGATGAAGAAGGTGGGCCGACCATTGTGGCCGGTGTGCCGCCGGACTATTTCAGCGAAACGGGGCAGTTGTGGGGGAATCCGCTTTACCGCTGGGACGTGATGGCCATGGACGGTTATGCGTGGTGGCTCAAACGCATCCGCGCAACGCTCGCACAGGTAGACCTCATCCGGCTTGATCACTTCCGGGGCTTTGAAAAGTATTGGGCAGTCCCTGCCAGCGAAACCACTGCGGTCAACGGCGAATGGCGACAGGGACCAGGAGCGGATTTGTTCAATGCGATTCAACAGACGTTCGCTGATACAGATGGCCTGCTGCCGATCATTGCTGAAGACTTGGGGCTGATAACGGCTGAGGTAGATTCCTTGCGCGATCAGTTTTACCTGCCTGGAATGCGCATTCTGCAATTTGCTTTTGGTACAGACCCGCAGGCCGACAAATTCAAACCATACAGCTTCAAGCCAAACACAGTTGTTTACACCGGCACGCACGACAACGACACGACCGTTGGCTGGTTCAGCAGCGAAGACGCTGGTGCCAGCACGCGCAACTATGAAGAGGTCAAAAGGGAGCGCGAATTTGTGCTGAAGTATCTCGGCTCTGACGGCTCTGAGATTCATTGGGATTTCATTCGTCTGGCACTGGCATCTGTCGCCAACACGGCAATCATCCCTCTTCAAGATGTTTTGGGCTTGGGCAGTGAAGCGCGAATGAACACGCCCGCGCGCGAAAGCGGCAACTGGGGCTGGCGCTACCAGTCAGAGCAGTTAAAGCCGGAGCTGCGCGCGCGGCTGGCCGAATTGGCCGAGATATACGGCCGCAATCGGGCGCGTTTGAAGACGACAACAGATGCCAATGACACTACCAATGCTGATTAACCAGCAGAATAAGATGATGACATTCTCCTTTCCGCAAAACGTGCTTTTGTGTTTGCTTCTGTTCTTTGTGACCACAGCCTCTGCGCAGGAGCCAAAGCTCGCAGCAAACGAAGCGATTAAGATCAACACCGATCTGGTTGTGTTGGACGCGCAGATTCTGCGTAAGAAGGACGGCGTGGTCGTTACATCACTCAAGCGCGAGAACTTCACGCTATACGAAGATGGCATCCGGCAGGAGATCACGCATTTCAGCCAGGACAAACTGCCGCTGTCAATTTTGCTGCTGCTGGACCTGAGCGCCAGCGTCAAACCTGTCATCGAAGAGATTCGCAATGGTGCGCTCGGAGCCTTGAGGCAGTTACGGCCGGAAGACGAGGTTGCCGTGATGACCTTCGCCGATCGAACCGAATTGCTGCACGATTTCACCAAAGATCGGAAGGCGGTTATTGATCAGGTCAGCCGCGTGTTGGAAAAACGATTTGTCGGCGTCGGCACGTCGCTGCACACGGCCTTGTACGAAGCCGCCTTACAGATGGATCACGCCGTCAGCCCTTTAAGCCGCCGCGTCATCATTACTGTCACTGACGATATAGCCACCATGCACCGGTTCACTAATCCGACTATCAACGAAGTTAACGAGCGATTGCTGGAACACAGCAGCGTGGTCTGTGGTCTGGTCGTCGGTGGTCCAACGTCGAAAACACTCAACATCTTCTTGCGCGGTCACAAAGACGTTTATAACTGGAAGGTCAAAATTGACGATTTTGCTGAGCCGACTGGTGGCGAAGTGACAATCACCAATACGCACGACGTGAATCAGAAACTGGCCGAGATGATCAGCCACCTGCGTATTCGTTACAGCCTGGGTTACACGCCGCTGATGGTTTCTGCTGATGGACGCTTCCGGCGGATTAACCTGACCGTGACAGATGAAGTGCAGAGGCGGGAAGGGCCAATTGTAATCAAGACGCGGCAGGGCTACTTTGCGCGCCAACGCCAACCTATACAAAAACCTGATTGAATAATTAGGGTCGTGATGAAAATGCAACTGTGGCCGTTATCTCTCACCGCAGAGCTGCGGCTGCCTTCAGCCATCAGTTCCAACAAAGCTTGCCGTAAGTAACATCCGCCTTAAACCAGATGCTCAACAGTATTCGCTCCAGGGAATTTAGATCATTGAATTCTCCGATCTTGTTTTCTTCTGAAGCTCCAGTAATTGCAATCCTAGGAATCAACAGACTGGGTCAGAGAGTAAAGGCTGGTCTGTATTTTGCATAAGATCATCTCGCAGTTAATCAATTGTATGAGCAGCATACGAGGCGTGGTGAGAATTGATGCACTAAGCAGAACATCACGAATCCGTAACAATTAAACAAGAGGGAAATAGGCATGGAAACATTACATCCTGAACTTAACCGGGTTTCATCACCTCGCATTGGAGAGGGTGAGATTGAATCTAGTGGAACAAATGCTGACCGGCTTCAAGTCCGGATCGCCGACAAATTACACCAAGCCGCCGAAACTTTATTCGGCAATACTGAGGGTAATCAAATTCCGCACGAAGGATCGAACCTTAGTTCTCAGGCCAGCACATGGCTTCATAAATCGGCCGATTACATAGAACAGATAGAGCCGGAAAAAATCAAAGCCGACATTACTGGGCAAGTGCAGCGCAATCCGGGCAAAAGCCTACTTGTGGCTGGGGCTGCCGGGCTGATTCTGGGAGCAATCTTTCGCCGGAGATGAGACGGAAAGTAATGCGAAGTGACGAAACGCTTGTACTGAGTTCGTCTGGAAGAGGCGCGAAGAGGAAAACAATAATGAAAGCACAGAGAGAAACGGTCCATCAGTTAGCTGTGCCAGAGTCCCGCGAATCGCTTGGTAATTTGCTCGGCGATTTGATGACTCAATCAAGCGACTTAGTGAAAGATGAAGTGGCCTTGGTTAAGGCTGAGTTACACGAAAAGGCCCGCCTATACAGTCCGGCTGCGCTGATTATTGCGGTTGGAGCTGCCTTCGGGTTACTAGCGGCAATGGCTCTCCTTGCGGCGGGCATTATTGCACTCTCATTTTACACTGGTTTGGTAACGTCAAGTTTGATCTTTGGCGCGATGATGGGAGTATTAGCAGTGCTCTTAATGTCGCAGGGGCTGCGCAGTTTTAAGCGCCACTCTTCTTGAAGTAATACTCTGTCAGCTTTGAATTGAAGACCGAAGGAGGCAGCACAAATGAACGGAACTGCATTAGAAAAAATCACCGACATCCCATCTGAGGAAACTATAGAACGGAGTTCGGAAGATCTGCGCCAGGAGATTAAGGACAAGAAAGAAGCTATAGCTGAAACACTTAACCGATTGGATCAACGCGTCCATCGGGCAATTGACTGGCGGGCGCAAGTTGGAGATCACCCGTATCTGGCGCTCGGGCTCGCGGTCAGCGTAGGTTGTCTTTTCTCTGGGATTTTCAATAGTACATCTAGTCCGCGAGAGCGAATAATGGATGCTTTAGCGGAGGGCGTTGAGGATATAACTGATCAAGTGCGCAATAGCGTCAATTCTCAATTTAGCCGTCCCTCGAAAGGCAATGCCCTAAAGGCGGCTGCGTTGGCGCTAGCGACGAAAGCAGCAACTACTTACCTGAGTAACAAGCTCAGCAGCACGCCCAAAGCGCGTAATACTGAGCTTAATCGTTTTAGCCAATAAACCATCAAATAAAAGGAGAAAGATATGGAACCAAATGCTCAGAACAAATCGCAACTATCGAAGCCGGCCGGAACGGCGACGGCGCGTTCTACTTACGATGCTGATCAAACAGTAACTGACAAGGTCAGCAATGCCGCTCAGGCCGTGCGCGAACAGGTTGAAGATCGCGGCGCTGAAATAATTGATCAGGCGAAGCAAAGGGTCAGCGAAGTTTACGATCAGACTAGCAAGAGCGTAACTGAACAATACGAGAGGGC
>JBDSAM010000444.1:0-4974 GCA_039922135.1 Blastocatellia bacterium | reverse complement strand
CATCGCGGTCATCATCTTTCCAGCCATAAGAAAGCGTTGGGTAACCAAAACTGATTGCCCAACGCAATTTTTATCATTCTTTCGTTTTTCAGCGTGGTTTCTGCTTTACCCCAGCTTGAGACAAGCTGGGCCAACAGAGATTCCCTTGCACACGGCACCGCAGGTGTTCGTGAAGGTCGCGCCACCTTTTACCTGTTCGCCATCCTTCACATTCAGGTCGCTGATCGTTTCTTTCTTGACGGCCAGCTTGTTCAGTTTCTTCGTTTCGGTTTTCGTTGATTCAGATTTCTTTGACATGATTTGTTCTCCTTATGATTGTTTGCTTTGTTTTGGTTTTTGTTTTGTTTCGGTGTTACGGCTGGCGAGGGCCAGCCGCGCTTATTGATTAAAATGCTCAGTTACAGCGCGGAAAGCTCGTGGTAGGCAGCTTTCCAATTGGTTTAGGCGGGCAGTGTGGTGGCGCGGACGCAATCGTTCCACCTTTGACCTGTTCCGCATCCTTCACATTCAAATCGGCAATCGTTTCTTTTTTGATGTCCAATTTGTTCAGCTTCTTCGTTCCCTTTTTGCTCGACATTGTTTTCGTTCTCCTATGGTTAAAAGTTCTGTTTCAGTTTGTTTATATCAGTGGCTCTGTTTCCGCTGACACCTGTAAAGGCGTAACTCTTCATCAAAAACTATCATCGGGAAAAATCTTTTTTTGAGTTTTTCGAAAATACAAAACGCCGCCGAATTGCGTGAGTATCCGGCGGCGTTTGTCTAATGAATTGGGATGTCGTTTTGATGCCTTTGACGGCTATGGATTCCAGTGCGCGGCGCAGGTAGTCAGTGGAGCATTAGCGCGGTCGGCTTTGAATAAACCATCGGACGAACTTCTATTCCTGCCCGCCTCTCATTTCAGTGCTTTGTGCGAATTCGTACTGTTCGTTCCAATTCATCCATCACTTCTAACACTTTCAATTCCAGGTCACGATCAAGTTTGTTCGCCTGCAGAAATGCGCGCACTTGATCCAGCGCGGTTTGGCCCTGCTGTCCGCCGAGAAAGGCGTTGAGCCAGGCTAGCACAAAGAAAATCTTGCGTTCGCGTTTGACCTGCGGCAGGGCTTCGAGCGCAGGTTTCAGGTAAGGCAGCGTCAGGCCGGATTGATTTGATGAATTGAACGCCGCCAAACTGCCTTCGATCCAGTCTTCGGCGACGGCTTTGTTTTTGGTGTAATCGTCGAAATAACGGCGTTTGGTGTCAGCGTCGGCGCGGGCGGCTTCGACGACGTAAGCCTGTTTGCGCCCATCATCGGTTGCGTCACGTTTGCGTTCGGCGTCGAGCAAGGCAACGGCTTCAGAATCACTGTTTGCCAGGAGCACACGAATGATCTGCCAACGGTCAAGCGGTTTGATTTCGATGCCGGGGATGCTGAGTTTGCCGGCCAGAATCTCTTTGAGTTGATTGCGCGCAGTAGCCGTTGTGGCCAGACTGCGGAAGGCGCGGAAGTAAGTGATGCGCAGGCCCAGTTCCGCCGATTGCCGCATCCGGTCGAAACACAAGGCTTCAAGTTGCGGTGCGATGGCGGTCTGTTGCGGTGCTGAGAGGTAGCGTTGAAAGCTTTGTGCAGTTCGGCTCAGCAAGCTCTGCGTCAACTCTTCGTCGTTTTCTGCCGGCAACGTTTTCAAAACTAGCGCGACGTAATCGCGTGGGTTCATTTCGGCTTCGCGCACTGAATCCCACAACGCGCCCCAGAGCATCGCTTTCAAAAATGCGTCTTCAATCTGGGCGATGCGGGCAATCACAGCCTCGCGGCTGCGCGCGTCCAGCATAAATCGCCCGTAGCCGAAATCGCCGTCGTTGGCGAAAACATATGCCGGACATTTTTTTCCAGTGGCTTCGGCAATGATCGTTTGCGCGCTGGCCAGCGTTGCCGGAATTCGAATAGGCGCCGCGCCGTCGTACGCCAGCAGCAATTGTGTTTTGATCGGCCAGACGCCGCCTTCATTTAACGTGTCGCGCTGTTTCAGTTCCAGCTTTTCGATCAGGCCCTGTGCATTGCAACTCAACGCCACATCCACTTGAGGCATACCGCGCCGTTTGATCCAGACATCGGCCCACGCTGTGAGCTTCTGCCCCGAAGCGCGTTCGCAGGCTTGAATCAGGTCGCTCCATTCGGCGTTGGCATAGGCGTGCTCTTTCAAAAACAGGCGCACACCATCACGAAACTTGTCTTCGCCAATCACGAACGACAGGGCGCGCAGCAAGCTCGGCGCTTTTTGATAAACGATTGCGCCGTAGGCAGATTTGGCGTCTTTCAGGTTGCGGACTTCCTGATAAATCGGTGTTGTGCCTTTGGTCGAATCAATGCTGTAGGCCAGCGGTTTGATCGTTTGATAGAACCGCCGCCACATCGGATTGGCATCGTAAATTTCTGCCATTGCGTGATAGGCCATCAAATTGGCGAAGCCCTCTTTCAGCCACAGGTCATCAAACCAACGCATCGTAACCAGATCGCCGAACCATTGATGCGCCAGTTCGTGCAAGACCAGAGAAGCGCGACTGTATTTGTCGCTCTGTGTCGGTGTGGTGCGGAACAGGATCGAATCTTCGCGAAGGAATGTCGCGCCTGCATGCTCCATCCCGCCATAGGCAAAGCCCGGAATCAAAATCTGGTCGTATTTCGTAAACGGAAATTCGTGGCCGAAGAAGGAGACGAAATGCTTCAGGCCCGCGCTCGTTAGTTTTTCAACCTCCGGCCATTCTTCTTCGGCGCGCTTGAGCTTTGATTGGCGAACGAATACGCGAAGCTGTGTGGATGCGCCTGTTCCAGCGATCTGCTTAAACGGCCCAGCAGCAAAGGCGAACAAATAAGTGCTGATTGGTTTGGTTTCGTGAAAGTAGGTGCGCTGGAAGTTTGGCGGTTCACCATCAGTTTTGCCGATTCTTTCGACATCCGTGTTTGAAATCGCTGCCCAGTTTTCAGGCATCGCAAGCGTGAGCATGAAGCGCGCTTTCAAATCCGGCTGGTCGAAACACGGGAAGGCCAAGCTGGCATCCATTGGAACAAACAGCGTGTAGACGTATTCGCTGCCGTCGTCGCGGTCCTTGTAGCGAATGACCGGGCGTCCCGCCGTCGCCACGTCGGATTCAAAGTCGAGCGTGATGATGTTCTCACCAGCTTTGAAATATCGCGGGGGCAAAACGATGTGACCGCCTGTCTGTTGCGCACCGCTTACGGGCTGGCCATTAACTGTGAGATTGCGAATCGTGCCTTCAGTTACTTTTCCTGTTGCATCCAGATCGCGGAAGTCCACGATGACCGGCGCAGTGGTATCGGCGAGTTTCAGCGTGATTTCTTCACGTCCCTTGAAGCGTGGCGCGCCGGGCAGCAGTTCCAGCGAAAGGCGGTAACGCACGTCAGAGATGCGCCCAGTGCGATGGCGCGCCAGTTCATGTGACACGCCTTCTGCCGTTAACACGTCGTTCAATTGAGCATTGGTTGTCATCGTCATTCCAAGTTGCAAGGCCGCGAGTAGCAGCAGGCAGAGGTTTGAGAGTTGCTTTTTCACCATTGTAGTTATTTGCTAAGCCAACACGGCATCTATCGTTCCCGGTTTCGTGCCAGAAATCATTCGATAAACCACCTGCACCGGCAATCCCACAACATTTGAATAGCTGCCTTCGATGCTTTCGACAAAGCGCGAGGCGTAGCCCTGAATGCCGTACGCGCCTGCCTTGTCCATCGGCTCGCCCGTGGCCACGTACCAGTCAATTTCAGCGCCGGTCAAGTCGGAAAACTTCACGCGCGTGACGGCAACTTCAGAAAGAATCTGATCGCCGCCAATCAGCGAAACTCCGGTCAACACTTCGTGCCACTGGCCGCTGAGCATTTGCAGCATTCGCCGCGCATCTTCCGCATCCACCGGCTTGCCTGCAATTTCGCCGTTCACCACGACAGTCGTGTCCGCGCCCAGCACCCATTCGCATTCAGGCACAGTGGCTTGCGCGACGGCCTGCGCTTTTTCGCGCGACAGCCGCAGCACATATTCCTCTGGTGATTCGTCCGCCATGATCGCTTCATCAATGTCTGCCACACGCACGATAAATTCGATGCCAGCCGCACGCAACAATTCTGAACGGCGTGGCGAAGCAGAGGCCAAAACGAGTTTCTGGTTAGTTTTCATGGCTGTATTTTATCTCTACTTTGTCTGATGTCAGGATACTTTAAAAAAAAGGCTTTATTTTCGCTGCGCTCGCGGCGGCTGACTTTAGCTTGGCAGTTTCAACGCATGGACGCGGTTTACGGGCCAGGTTGATTGGGATACGCTCTTTCACAAATCGGAAGTGGTTCCAATCACAGCAATGAAATTTGATTCGATCATCATCGGCGCAGGCCTGACAGGACTGGTCGCGGGTTATCGGCTGAAGAAACTGGGCCGCGCCGTTCTGCTGCTGGACAGTGGCGCGCGCGGAGGCGGTGTTATCTGTTCAAACGACGTGGAAGGCTTTTTGATCGAGGCCGGGCCCAACAGCTTTCGTGGCACGCACGAGCTTTTGGATTTGGTTGATGAATTGGGATTGACCGATGAATTGGTGGCCGCCAATCCGCGCGCGCCAGCTTATGTTTATTCGGGTGGTGAACTTCACGCCGTGCCGATGAACCCCGCAGCACTGATCAAAACCAAACTGCTAACCACTTCAGCAAAGCTGCGGTTGTTGCGCGAACCGTTTGTAAAAGCGCGGAGCGGCGACAGCGAGGAAAGCATCGCTTCATTCGTCCAGCGACGGTTGGGGGATGAGATTTTGGACAAGCTGGCCGCGCCGTTCTGCTGTTGGACAGTGGCGCTCGGGCAGGCGGTGTTATCTGTTCGAACGACGTGGAAGGCTTTTTGATCGAGGCCGGGCCCAACAGCTTTCGTGGCACGCACGAGCTTTTGGATTTGGTTGATGAATTGGGATTGACCGATGAATTGGTGGCCGCCAATCCGCGC